>JAFGDI010000301.1 GCA_016932145.1 Sedimentisphaerales bacterium | reverse complement strand
GTAAAGTGACAACTTTAATTCAGGACTTGACATGATTCTCGCTCCGCTCGAAGCTGTCTGATTTATATTGCAGGCAAAGCCTGCTTAAAACAGTCTCGCATAAGGCGAAACCTCAACCCCGATACTCGGGATTTCATTCTGTCCGGCTCAGTTTTCTTCGGGCAGTTCAAATGTTGCCATTACGGGCCAGTGGTCGCTGGCGACATCGGCGATGGGGTCTGTGATAATGGTAGTATTTTGAGTGGTCTGAAAAAGGGGTATGCTTACGAAAATATGGTCGAGAAAGCTGCGATACCTGATGGGTTTGAGTTGGCAGTGGTATGAATATTGCCCTTGCTCCTGTAATGGTTTAGTGAGCGATCTGAGCAGCACTTTCCCGGCCAGGGCCTCGGCGAGTGCATCGGTATTGGCCTTAATTTCATTATTGTCTTTGCCGAAAGAGTCGTTAAAGTCGCCCAGAACAGCTACATAGGGTTTGGTTTCAATATAGTTTTCGCAAATTTCTCTTATGCGAGCGATTTGACGGGTGCGTCTCAGGACCATAGGGGCATTATCGCCGGCTTTGCTTTTAATGTGGGTCAGGCCAATAATGATGCGATTATTGGCAGGGGTGATAAAGGTTACAAATGCCGGGCCGCGACTAAAGAGCAGTTTTTTATTGTTGCTGTCGGCAGGGTCTTTATCTTTATAATATTCATCTACAGATTCAGCTTTGAAGCCGGTTTTGGCCATCATTGCCAGATGCTGCCTGCTGGTACTATTGCCTTTGAAAACCTGAACGAATTGATAATATCCTTTGAGATACTCCTTATTGAAAAGCTCCAGGGCTTCCTGGTCGGGAGCTTCCTGAATACAAAGTATGTCCGGGGAGAATTGAGGCAGGGTGATCACTCTGGCTACTTCATAGATATCTTCGCAATCACGAAAATATTCGGTTCTATTTCGCTGGGACGATGGCAGTTTGTGCTGATCGAACATATCAGAGAAGAGTTCAATATTGTAAGTGGCAACTTTTATCGTTTCTGCTGAGCTATTTGCGGCAGGCAGGGCGATTAATAATAGGAGAAAACATGCTCTGAACTTACTCATCTTGATTCCTTGTGCAAAACTTGCTGTCTGGGTAATAAAAAAAACCTGTCAATACCATATTCATATCAGGTATTGACAGGTTGTCAAATCAAAAACATCTTCAGGCACGCCAAACGACCGCATAGCCATCAGATGAAAGACCCGGCAGGATAGCTAACCGCCAGCTTAAACTGCAAGCCGGGGACTGCATAGACACTTGTGCCTGGTTATAACTATACCACCCCGGTTATAAACTGCATAGCCAGGTTTGGCATAGTGTTATTTTATACATAAGCTATCGCTGAAACCATAATTGAGATCAGGGCCAGCATTATTAAAAGTCTTGTTGTGTAGTACATTTTATTTCTCCTGTCATAAGTTACCAGCAGCACCCTGCTGCCACTATAGTAATATACAATGCCAATGTAAGGATTCTGCAAGTCTGATGTTAGTATTGTGTTAATTTAATTATTTGGTGGCGATATATTTGTAACTATCTTTCAGTAAAGGTCTTATGTTCTGTGTTTTTTTATTTTTATATATAATTTTGTGCTGGAAGCAATAAAGATGTAAAGCGGAAGTTTTTTTAGGGGATTAAAATTTGACTTTTAGTATAATACCCGGCTAAAACAAGATAAAAGACATTAAAATAGTTAGAAAAATAGAATCAGAACCTAAAAAGAAGGAAAGGAATTAGAGAAAAGTATGTCAACTCAGGACAATCTCATGGCAGCGTTTGCGGGTGAATCACAGGCCAATCGTAAGTATCTGGCTTATGCCAAAGTAGCAGAGAAAGAGGGTTTGCCAGGTGTAGCTAAGTTATTCAGGGCGGCTGCCGAGGCAGAGACAGTACATGCTCATACTCATTTGCGTAATGCCGGTGGAATTAATGATACGATAGCGAATCTTAAGGACGCTATTGAAGGTGAATCGCATGAGTTCAAAAGTATGTATCCTGGTTTTATAACAGAAGCTCAGGCAGAGGGTAAGAAGGCAGCACTCAAGGGTTTCGAGTTTGCCAATGAAGTAGAGGAACTGCACTATAATTTGTATAGCGAAGCCCTGAAGGCGGTAGAGTCTGGCAAAGACCTGCAGGTACAGGCGATTTATGTTTGCGGAGTATGTGGTAACACCGTTTATGGTGCGGCCCAGGATAAATGCAGTGTATGCGGCGTAGCTGCTGATAAGTTCTTTGAAGTTAAGTAATGCAGGCAGGTAATACTGCATGCTGATATCAGATATGTAAAAGAAACAGGCCCGGTGAATTAAACCGAGCCTGTTTTTTGCATTATAGAGTTGGCGTATAATCGAGAGAGATTATGCATCTCTGGCTGATTACGAACCGGGTGTGGGATCGCTATCGATCCAGTTTTCCGAGTCATCGCCGGCGTATTGAGGCGAATAGCTCGCCCGTTGTAGTGATTTACCAGTACCATCACATTCTAACGGCCAGGGCCAATAATCATTATAATAGCACTGGTCGATAGTAACCAGGGATATGGCCAGCGGGTCAAGCGGGTCATCTGAACTTTGTGGTGTTGCCAGTGTTATCCGGTCGCTATTATTAGAAAGTGAGCCGGTCCAGGGACCGAAGATATTGTTATTAACCATCAGTCCTGTTGTGGAGTAATAGCTTTGGAATGCATTTAATGTGGCACTATTAGTCGGGTCGAACCCTACCAGCAATATACGCTGACCTGGAGCCAGTACTTTGCCAGTTGGGAAAGTGAAATCAACGCCGCCTTCAAACTGCCATGCTCCGGCTTGAGACCAGAGGTTAACT
>JAFGDI010000300.1 GCA_016932145.1 Sedimentisphaerales bacterium | reverse complement strand
GCTACGAGTGCATAATACTTTTTTTACCGGTCTTTCAACCTGCAAAAGACCAATATTTATAACAATACAGAGCATAAATGTCAACATGAATCTGACATTCATTACTGAAAAGCAGAAAACTTGTTACTTCAACGCAAATACGGATCGTCCTGAGCCAGATAATTACAGACATAATCTTTTACTGACTCTTCCAGAGAGGTCCATTGTTTATCAGGGTAAATATTATGCAATTTCTCGGTCTGGGCCTGGGTGAAATATTGATATTTACCGCGTAAATGCTCGGGCATGTCTATGTACTCTATTTGCGGCTCTATCCCTAATGCCGCATACACGGCCAGGGCCAGATCCTTAAAACTTCTGGCCTTACCTGTTCCAACATTAAATATACCGTTTGCAGACCTGTTAAAATATACCGCCAAAACAGCACCAATCGCATATTTAACATATACAAAATCGCGTAACTGGCCACCGTCCTCAAAGCCATCTTTATGAGACTTGAACAGCTTGACCTTGCCGCTCTCTTTGATCTGATGATATGATTTTTCCACTACACTACGCATATCCTGCTTATGATATTCATCCGGGCCAAAAACATTAAAGAACTTCAGACCGGCTATTGCATCGAGAATACCACTTCGCAAGGCAAACAGGTCAAACTGCCACTTGGAAAACGCATAGGCATTCAAAGGTATATATTCATTCAGGTGCTGATGGTCATCAGAAAAACCCTTCTCGCCGTCGCCATAGGTTGCTGCGCTCGAAGCATAAACAAACCTGGCTTTGTGAGCACAACACCAAAGAGCCAGCCGCTGGGTATCAAGATAATTATTCTCCATCAGGAAACCGCTATTAGACTCCGTAGTGCTACTGCAAGCTCCCATATGAATTATACCTTCTATCTTGCCGGCATAATAACCGCCTTCCAGTCTTTCCAGAAAGAGATCTTTATTTACATAGTCAAGAAATTGCAACCTTGCCAGATTTTTCCATCGCTGCGTCTCGCTGTCATGCCAGAGATCATCGGTAACAATTATATCTGTACGCCCCTGCTGGTTCAAAGCCCAGACTATAGCACTGCCTATAAAGCCGGCACCACCAGTTACTACGATCGCTGCCATTTATCTACTCTCCTGCATCTCACTCTCGCTCAGAATGGTTATCCTGATCGTGTTAATTTTTCTCTTCTCAGCGTCAATAACTGTGAACTTCATATTACCATATACGAACTCTTCACCTATCAACGGTATATGTCCTAACTGTGAAAAAACAAAGCCGCCCAGAGTCTCATAATCTTCGTCTTCTGGCAACTTCATATCATATTCATTTACCAGCTCATATATCTCTGTCCTGGCATCAGCATTGTATATATTCTCATCTATCTTTAGTACGAATTCAGCGCGGGGTTGTTCGTGTTCATCTTCAATCTCACCTACCAACTCTTCCAGAATATCTTCAAAACTAACCAGCCCGGCGGTACCGCCATATTCATCTAATACTGCCGCTATATGGATCTTTCGCTCCTTAAAATCATGCAGCAGATCACGCAATGTCTTTGTCTCAGGCACAAAAAATGTCTCTCGGAGTATATTCTTGATATCGCCGGTTCTTTGCTCTGTCCTCAAAAACTGGAGCAGATCCTTGGCATAAAGCAAACCAACAATATTATCTATAGTGTTTTCATAAACAGGATAGCGAGAATAGCCTGATTCTATAACCGTACCCACTATTTCATCAAATGATGACTGGATATCAAGGCCGCAGATCGCTGTTCGAGGGGTCATGATCTCTCCTGCCGTCGTTGCTCGAAACTCAAGCACTGACTCGATCATATCTCGCTCTTCTTCGTCAACTACACCTTCTTTTTCTCGTTCTTCAACTACGCTTAACAGCTCTTCCTGCATCTCGTCGAGCCGGTCCTGATGATCTTCATCATCTACCCCTGCCAGCTTACGCATCAAAGGCTCACCCCAGTACATAGCCCAGATGATCGGACGAAATAATATACTGAGTATTTTCACCAGCGGGAAACTCACTGCCACCACACTGTCGCCCCAATAAGTAGCCAAAATATGCGGAATTGCCACAAAAAAAAGACTTAACACTAAAGCACAGTAGAAAAATGAGCGGGACAGAGCATCTAAATTGGTAAATTCTTCTGATACCAGATGCAACTGATGCCAGGCTATACATAGTACAAAAGACAGCATAAACAGCATTCGCAGTAAATTACTCACTGCCATGAACTGGGGCATGTTCTTTCTGACATACGACAGATGACCCTGACGACCTTTTTTCTCAAATGCCTCTTCCAGACGAACCCACGAAACTCGCAAAAGAGATTTACTTATCAGGGAAAAATATGTTGTGAATAATACACAGGTTACTGTTATTGTCCAGTACAAACCGCCAGGCGAATCCACTTTATAAACTACCTCGTTAAAAATTATACAATTCTATATTATCAGTAACCGTTCACGGTTACTATTATTGTTCATTCGTCCGGCTCTATTACCCGGCCAAATACACTGCCATAGCCCAGTTCCGTCATTATCTCATTCTCACGCTCATGCATTTCTCGATATTCATCTTCGCTATGGTCATCATAACCTGCCTGATGTAATATACCATGCACTGCATACAAAAACAGCTCTGATTTGGACTGTGACCCTCTCGCCTGAGACTCTCGCACTGCCAGCTCTGCGTTAATAACCACCTCAGCATCAATATGCTCTTGCGGACTATCGTCATCGGCAAGATTAAAACTGACAACATCGGTCGTCTGGTCAATATCAAAATATTCCTTTTTCAAGGCCGTTATGTCTTCATCACCTACTATTACCAATGACAAATTGCCTGTCTCAAATTGCTCCTGAGACAGAACAAAACGGCACACTTTCTCCAGCTCTTTAATATCAAGCCCGTCTATAGCGTCAGGTACGGTATTTTGTATAGTTATTGATATATTTTCTGTCATTTTTTATCACCATCACTGCTGGCTGAACCTGGGTAGCTGATACGACCATGATACATCGCACAAAGACTTTTCACCAAGGAATGTTCTATTCGCGACAGCTCCCTTATCGTCAGGTCGCAATCGCTTAACTGGCCATCCTGTAGCCGGCTCATAGCCATATTGTGTACCAGCGTCTCTATTCGGCTGGGCGTCGGATCTTTCATCGCCCGTGTTGCACCCTCCACTACATCGGCAAGCATGACAATCGCTGCTTCTTTCGTACGCGGTTTAGGACCTGGGTAACGAAAATCTGACTCTTCTACCACTTCACCTGTCTCGGAGCTTTTCTGGGTTGCGGCATGATAAAAATACTGCACCAGCGTTGTTCCGTGATGAGTCTCGCAAAACTGCCTTAATATGCGAGGTATGCGATATTGCTCTAGCAATTCCATACCGTCCTTAACATGGCCTACAATGATCATTCGACTCATTGTTGGCGACAGCTCTTTATGCTGATTGAAACTATCCTGTTGATTCTCTATAAAGTATCGCGGCTTATTCAGCTTGCCAACATCATGATAATAGCAACCGACCCGGCATAACAAGCCATTGGCTCCTATTGCCTCAGCCGCCGCCTCTGACAACATGCCTATCTGCCAACTGTGGTTGAATGTGCCGGGCGCCTCAACGGCTAACCTCTTT
>JAFGDI010000299.1 GCA_016932145.1 Sedimentisphaerales bacterium | reverse complement strand
GCGTAGCATAAATAAGTTGAGGTAATCCGAAATCCCGAGTATCGGGGTTGAGGTAATCCGAAATCCCGAGTATCGGGGTTGAGGTTTTGCCTTCGGCAAAGCTTATTTAAGCAGGCTTTGCCTGCAATGAAAATCCGACAGCCTCGAGCAGAGCGAGAATCATGAGCTTGTTACTTATTTCTTGTTACTTGTTACTGTAACTGTGAACGGTTACGAAAAAAGGTAATTGACTAAAAGAGCTTTATGATTATGTAATAGGTTATTGCTGCTGTCGAAGCTGATAAAAAGGAGCCCCAGCACATATCTACTATAGACAACATTAACGGCCAGTCACGCAATGTGGCCAAATTAGTTAAGTCATATGTCGCGTATGCGATAAAGCCAAAAACCGCCGCCATCTTAACTGTATATGCTAAAGACTTCTTTTCAATACCCGGAATTAAGGCAAAAATCAATATCCCCGCCAAAAACAAAAAGTAAAAGGTTAATGCGGCAGTCCAATTAATATTCGGCGTAAGTAAAGGCTCAAGAGACTTGCGGTAGAAATTCCTGGCTATCAATCCAAGCCAGATCATATCGATGGCAAAAAAAACCGGTACACTAACTGCATAGGTTATAAGAATTCTTGACATTTGCATAATTTTACCTCCAGGTATTAATCTATCCTGCTTCTGCAAATTATATAGAACGCTCTTAATATCCGCAAACATTTATTCTAGTCAGCTTCTGGTTAATGTGTAGGAGTTATATAATTGCCTTATATTTGACATGCCACCCGATCACTGCGTTTCCTGTCAAAATCTTTCAGGCATTAGCCCGGCTTAAAATTCCTTTACAGCTTAAATTCGGTAAATATAATGCATTTTAAACATTATTAACTTATAATGTTAAGCTCTAAAGTGTTATTAGTAGATGTACGATGACATACTATACGGTTAAATAAATGAATTTATATCCATAATTGGAGAAGTTGGTTATGTGTGGAATAGTTGCGTATCTGGGAGATAAACAGGCAGAAGGCATTCTAGTTGAAGGCTTAAAGCGTTTGGAATACAGAGGTTACGACTCATCTGGCGCTGCAGTTTGTAATGCTGATGGTCAGTTAAATCTGGTTCGCAGTGTCGGTCGGATAAGCAATCTGGCAGAAAAGCTCGATAAAGGTCATCTATCTGGTACCGCCGGCATAGCTCACACCCGTTGGGCCACGCATGGTGCCCCGGTTGAAAAAAATGCCCATCCTCATCTTGACCATACTGGTAAGATAGCGGTAGTGCATAATGGTATAATCGAAAATTTTGGTTCTCTGAAAAAGTGGCTTATCAGTAAAGGGGCTACTTTCCACAGCGATACCGATACAGAGGTTATCCCAAATCTTATAAGCCATTTCTATCACAAAGAAGGTCAGTTTGAATCTGGTACTACCAATGCCAAAAAACTGGAGATGGCTACTCGTCTGGCACTGACCGAACTGGTTGGAACTTATGGAATAACAGTTATTTGCAGCGAATCACCTGACATGATCATCGCCGCTCGCAAGGGCAGCCCACTGGTATTGGGTGTAGGTGACGGCGAATATATCATTTCTTCTGATGCTGCTGCTATAGTGAATCATACTTCGCGAGCTATATATCTGGGCGATAATGAGATGGCTGTTGTAACTCGCGATGGATACATTACTTCCACAATAGATAATATACCGGTAGCTTCCAAGGTCGAAAAGATCGAATACACACTCGATGAGATCGAGCTGGCCAACTATAAGCACTATATGGAAAAGGAAATATTTGAGCAGCCCGATAAGATCCGTGCCTGCCTCAGTGGGCGTATTGACCTTAACGAAGGTTCGATCAAACTCGGTGGCGTTATGGATCATGCCCGCGAGCTGGTTCAGGCCCGCAAGCTCAATATTACCGCCTGCGGCACCGCCTGGCATGCCGGTCTCGTGGCCGAATATATTATGGAAGAGCTTGCCATGTTGCCAACCGAGGTTGATTATGCCTCAGAGTTCCGCTATCGTAACCCAATTATCGACCAGAATACACTGCAAGTGGTTATCAGCCAGTCAGGTGAGACCATTGACACGCTGGCGGCCTTGCGTGAAGCGAAAAATCGCGGCGCTTTGTGTATCGGTGTGGTAAATGCCGTAGGGTCAACCATCGCTCGTGAAACCGATTGCGGTGTTTATCTGCATGTCGGCCCGGAAATAGGTGTGGCTTCTACCAAGGCTTTTACCGGCCAGGTAACAGTTCTCACCATGCTGGCACTGTTCATAGCTCGTCGCCGGCACATGTCGCAGCAGAAATTACATACTTATCTTGATGCCCTCAACCGGATACCAGACCAGATGGCAAAGATCCTGGAGCAAAACGATTATATTCGTCAGACAGTTGAGCCCTATTGCGATAAGGAAAACTGGCTATTTCTGGGACGCGGCTATCAGTTCCCCGTGGCATTGGAAGGTGCTCTAAAGCTCAAGGAGATATCATATATTCATGCTGAGGGTATGCCCGCTGCTGAAATGAAACATGGGCCAATCGCTTTGATCACCAAAGAGATGCCAGTTGTGTTCATTGTTCCAAAGTGCAGTCAGTATGATAAGATCGTAAGCAATATGGAAGAAGTTCGTGCTCGAGGCGGCCGTATTTTGGCTGTCGCCACTGAGGGCGATGAAGACATAAAGAAGTATGCTGAACATGTATTCTATGTGCCCGATACTTTAGAAGAGCTTCAGCCATTACTAACCGTACTGCCTTTGCAGATGCTGGCCTATCATGCTGCGGTTATTCGCGGCCACGATGTAGATAAGCCGCGAAATCTGGCAAAGAGCGTTACAGTAGAATAATCCAGCTGATATATTTCAGTGGTCACAGCAACAGACAAATCAATGTTTTAATGCTGGTTGCATTGTTCTTATAGTTGCGGTAAAATCAAGCTCGTCACATAAACTTGCCAAGACAAGTAACCGTGACGGGCTTTTTTCGTTAAGTACTTTGTCAGTACTTACTTATGCTGATTTAACAACTTATCTGGGATTGCTGAGGTGTAGTATGCTTTTCAAAATAGTATTTCCCTTGGTTATAGTTTTCCTTACTACTTCGCCTGTCCGGGCAGATCTTGCAGGTCGATATTTTTGTGGCACTTCCATTCAGGATGGTGTAATAACAACAGAAGGACTCACCGAGAATTTTTCACGCATTGATGCTAATATCGAATATTGGAATGGCAGTGCATATTACCAATGGCAGCCAATTAGCAGTTGCGGCAATAATTATACAGTGGAGTGGACAGGCTATATCTGGATCGCATACGCCGGCGAGTACGGCTTTGGAACCATCTCTGATGATGGTTCGCAGATATGGATCAATGGCGAGATGATCGTTGACAATGGCGAAGGACAGTGGTATGACTGGGAAGATAATCTGGGTGAAAACGATACTAATGAACCGCCAGCACCTATATATCTTTCTGTAGGATATCATCAGATAAAGGTGATGTTTTACGAGGGACCAAGTTATGATGGTATCGAACTATGGTGGCTGCTGCCGGGAAGTGGACCATCGGAGATCCCTTATACTGGTACTGATTTTCATGGTGCTAATAAGCCGAAATATAACCCCAATACCAACTGGATTATAGTTCCTGCTTGCGCTCTTTTAACTCCATTGCAATATAGCGAGCTGGTCTGTGGTAAAGATCGCGATGGCGATGGCAATATAACTCTTTATGAGTTTGCTCTGTTGGCGGGTGAATGGCTTAGTAGTGGAGAAGAACTATTTTCTGATTATAATCTGGACGGTATGGTAGATCAGGCGGACCTGCTCGAATTTCTCATATTCTGGCTGAAGCAATGTGATAATTTGAATCCTGAATGATATTTTTCAG
>JAFGDI010000298.1 GCA_016932145.1 Sedimentisphaerales bacterium | reverse complement strand
TTGGTGCTGATCTCAGGAGACTGCAAGTTAAAATAGCTGGCGGAGCTCAGATAATGAATGATGCCAGGATGTTTCAGATAGGCAAAAGGAATTATGCTGCTATAAGGCAGATAATGTGGAAAAAAGGTATATTTATTGAAAAGGAAGATGTTGGCGGATCGTCTGCCAGATCGTTGGTGCTGAACATGGCTGATGGTAAAGTAACTGTGACAACAAAAGATCAGTCTAAAGAATTATGAAAGACCGTCAGACCAGGAGGAAAAGATGTTAACTACAAATAATAATTTGTATTCCAGTGATGTTCTGGCAGAGGCATTTGCTCAGACGATAGAGACAATGGCCTTTATGATGGCCTTGCCGGTTGAAGATATACTTGAATCGCCATGTGAGGCAGTAATGGTATCAATGGACTTCAAAGGGCCGATCTCTGGCCATATTGAATTAGCCGCCGGTATTGATGTCGTAATATGTGCAGCAGCCAATATTATGGGCTTAGAACAGGATGACCCTCTTGCCAGAGAGAAGGGCGTTGACGCATTCAAGGAGATATTAAATACCACTTGCGGTATATTGTTGCCTCGTCTGGCCAGTTCGCCAGATGATATTTTTGATGTCACCATTCCCCAGTCGGAGATAATAGAAAATAAGAATAACTGGCAGAATTATGTGGATCAGCCAGATGTTATAATGATGGATATAGACTTTAAGCCGGTTGCAGCCCGGATGGTTATTTCCAGGTAACTGCCCTGGAGGGGCGAATTTGGCGGGTGGTCGTAGTGGCTGTTTTGGTACGACCAGTTGCGTGAGAGAGGCAGGAGCAGGAGAAATAATGCAAAGGCAAGGAGAGGATAGGAAACTGCTATGGTTAGCAGCGGTATCGGTGGTGATACTCTGTCTGGCTCTGGCTGTATTATTTCAATGGCAAGAGATAAAGTCGATCCGAACAGAGATGCGACATCTGAGTGGTAGTAATTTTGAACTATTGAGTGATCGCGGAACGGGTCAGAGTCGTGATATCCAATTTTTCCCAGAGCAATATGTTCGTCCGTCGTCAGGATTAGAAGAGAAAAGCCTTTCGGTTTGCCTGATCCAGGGTGAGTATATTTTTACCGATGCCAGTGGAGTTGGTATTTGCTGGTCTGATGTAAAAGGTGTTGTAGCAGCAGCCAATGTTACCGCCGGTATTAGCAGTGATAAAAGACGGGTTGATATTCAATATACCGGCAGTGGCTTTCTGGTAGATCAAAGGGGTTATGTAGTTACTAACAGGCATATTGCTGTTCCCTGGTCAGAGACGGCCCGAGACCGACAAATAATTGATGCCGGTTTTAATCCGCGAGTATTAATGCTTCGTGCTTTTTTCCCTGGTATAGATAGACCCTTTGAACTCGAACTGCTTGCCGTTGCGCAATATGATGACCTGGCGGTATTGAAGATAAAAAATTATAATGGTTCGATCCCGGCATTAGATTGCGGTTATGATGTTACTGCTTCTGTTGGTATGCCCGTTACTGTTTTGGGGTATCCTACCGGATTTGACCTTATAACAGCTCGTATAGATTCAGGTGATAATGCCTTGAACTGCTCTTCATTTGATGAGCTGGGTTTATTATTGGCTGGTAAAATGTTGATAAAGCCTATGGCTACTGGTGGAATATGCGGTCAGATCGTACCTGATAAGATTGCCTACGATGCACCAACTGCGATCGGGGCATCAGGTTCGCCGGTATTCAATAGTGAAGGCAAGGTTATTGCGGTCAACACCGCTCTTCTCAGAGGCTTTACCGGCACAAATTTTGGTGTTCCTGTCAGCAGGCTCAAAGCATTTCTTAGCAGTATTGAATAAGTAAGGGCACACTTTTGGCATTGCCAGTGTGTCAGGGATATGTTTTTTAGTGATCAGGTTATAGGCCTTAAAATTTTATTAACCAAATATATCAGTCTGGAATAAATGTTTTTTGATAGTCCTATAAATATTGTCGGGTTTACTATTTGCATTGAAATTCAGGTTATTATCGTTCTTTTTGGCTATTTTGAGCGGCATTTGCAATTATAGTCGCGGTTTGGTTTTTATATGAATTAAAGTGTAACACTGTTACGCCGATGATAGTTCTGAGGGTATTGAAAAAAATTATTCCTAACATAAAGGGGTATGAATTATGTCTGAGATGACAAGAGAAATGGCTCATGCTGGTAAATATCTGACTTTTGCTGTTGGTACAGAAGAGTTTGGTATCGAAATATTAAAGGTTAAAGAGATCATTGGCTATCAGGAAGTTACTGAGGTACCACAAACTCCGCCTGAAGTTAAAGGAGTGCTCAATCTGCGTGGTCAGGTAATACCGGTTGTTTCATTGCGGCAGAAGTTCGGAATGGAAGAAAAGGAAATTACTGACGAAACCTGCATTCTCGTAGTAGAAATAGGTAGTGATGAGCGTACGGTCTTTGTTGGTATCATTGTTGATAGTGTATCTGAAGTTCAGGATATTCGCCCTGAGCAGATAGAGCCATCGCCGGCTTTTGGCGAGTCCAAAGAAGTAGAGTTTATAACTGGTATGGCCAAGATAGGCAAGGCAGTGAAAATCCTGCTGGATATTGAAAAAGTACTGGCTGGTTGTAACCTTACTGGATTTTAAGCCAGGCTGGTTAAATCCGAGAGTCATAAGTATAAGTGATAGATAACGAGGAAGGTATAAAATGAAATTATCGTATAAGATTTTTCTTGGCTTTATTGTATCTACTGTTGTTACAGTGGTTATAGTGGTTGTTTCTGCCAATAAGATGTCAGCAATAGCTGATAATACCCAGACTTTGTATAATTATTCATATAAATTTACTACTTCAGCATTGCAGGTGCGCTCTGGTTTTCAGGCTATTCAGATAGTACTGGAAGAAGCCGCTCTTGCTGATGCAGATAGTGTTTCAACCATACTTGGTGAAGCTGACGGCCTGAATGCTAAGGCTTTAGCTGATCTGGATATAATGGACAAGAGTTATCTGGGTGATAAGGCAATAATATCAGAACTAAAGAGTGATCTGGCCAATCTCATGTCAGTTGTCAGAGATGTAAAAGCAAAATCAGGTGACACTGAGCAGGTTAAGACTCTGGTAAAGGTTAAAGCAGATGAGATCGTAACTGAGGTTCTTGATGATATAGTGCCACTTATCCAGGAGTCAGCCAAGAGAGCTGAGAATTTTGCCAGTGAAGCAGCTCGTCAGAGCACAAGTGCGGCAACTACGGTTTATGCACTGCTATCGGCTGGTATAGTTGTCTGTCTTGTCGTTGGCTCTGTTACTGTTAATAGTGTGGTCAGGCCGTTCAAGGCTATGTTTGGCGGTCTTAAGACGCTCAGCAGTCATGAGCTTAATACCCTGGCAGATAAATTCCGTGATATAATTGAAAATCTCAATAGTGGCGGCGGTCAGGTGGCTCAGGCATCGCAGCAATTAGCACAGGGTGCAACAGAACAGGCAGCCGGCCTGGAAGAGACATCAAGTTCGCTGGAAGAACTCGCTGCCCAGACCAAACAAAATGCTGATAATGCTCAGCAGGCAAACCAGTTGTCATCTGAGACGACCAGGGCCGCTCTGAGTGGTTCTGATGCTATGCAGAGAATGAATACTGCTATATTGGAAATACAGAAATCATCAGAAGAGACCAGTAAGATCATAAAGACTATCGATGAGATAGCGTTCCAGACTAATCTGCTGGCTTTGAATGCTGCGGTTGAAGCTGCTCGTGCCGGTGAGGCTGGTAAGGGATTTGCTGTTGTTGCAGAAGAGGTGAGAAATCTTGCTATGCGTTCAGCAGATGCAGCTAAGAATACTTCGGTTATGATAGAGGAATCTGTGAAGAATTCTAATAATGGCGTGCAGATAACCAATGAGGTAGCCAGCTCGCTTAATGAGATAACGGCTTCAGTGCAGAAGGTTAATGATCTGGTGGCAGAGATAAATTCCGCCTGTCAGGAACAGGCTCAGGGCATCGATCAGATAAATATATCGATGAACCAGATGGATAAGGTAACCCAGGCTAATGCCGCTAATGCTGAAGAGTCTGCCAGTGCTGCAAGTCAGGTAATGCATATTGTTAAAGAGCTGCAGGATATTGTCGGTACAAGTAAATCAGCCAGTAATAATAGTGGTAAGTCAAAAGCAAAGCCATTGTCAAGTGCCGGCAAGCCGAATAAATCAATGAGTAAGTCAGATCAGGCGTTCCATACTATCGCTGCTGGTAGTCATACTTCTGGTCAGTCTGCTTCTGCAACTAATAAAAGTACTAGAGAAGCTGAATTGATGATCCCGTTTGAAAATGATGGGTTTGATGAGTTTAATTAAACTGAAAAGTTGAGATTATAACAGTCAGTGGTTGTTTGACTGACGATAAACTGTGTTATCCGCCGGGGACTGAGAAATTAGCCCCGGCGGATTTTTTTTGCAAAATTCAATCTCTTCTCCAGTTATTTCGTACTATAATTGTAAGAAGTTAAAGTTTATGGGTATCAGACAGATGCCTTAGGTGATTTTGTTAAGGAAGGCATAGGTGTAAATATGCGTAACTTGTTGATAGTAATGGCTTTGTTCATGCTGTGTGGTCTCTCGTCAGGCCAGTTTCAGCCTGGTTTTGGTTTGGACTCGGTAAAAACCCCGGCAGTGGCTGTGCCAGAGCAGGCAAAACCTGCGGTGCGAGTTGAGGTGGTTAACAGCCATAGTACCCTTGCAGTGGGGACAGAATCGGTTCTCGCTATAGTGCTGGACATAGAACCTGATGGCCATTTATATGCCAATCCAAATACTGATGGTATTGGGCTGCCCACTACCCTGGAATATAAGGCTGTTGCTGGTGTCGAGTTTGCCTCGCCCATATACCCGACAGGATATGAATATGAAGATAAAAATATTGGCAGTACCGATATGGTCTATGATGGAAGGGTAATTATATATCTTCCCTTGAGATTGACCGAGGATTATGTTGGAGATAAATTAGAGCTAGACCTGTCGCTGAAAGGGTTGTATTGTACAGAAACGCAGTGTTTGCCCTGGTCCGAGAGTTTCTCTGTTGCGACATCTGTAGCAGTTGAGCCCATTGTGTCGAACAATGAAAGCAGTATTTTCTCTGGAGTTCCATTGACAGGTCATTTTCAGCCTGTTAATGATGTGGTGTCAGAGGTTTCAGAGCCAGTAAGCTCATCTGTATCTATAGTTGGCAATATATTACTGGCAATGCTGGGTGGTCTGATCATGAATGTTATGCCCTGTGTGTTGCCTGTAATTCCTCTGAAGGTATTGAGTATAATCAAGCAGGGTCAACATGCTAAAGCCAGTGGCGATAGTTATAAAGCCTTAAAACTGTCGCTGGCATTTTCCGCTGGCATTATCTTGTTATTTGCTGTCCTGGGTCTGGTGCTTTCAGTATTTAATATGGCCTATGGTCAGCAGTTTCAATATTTGCCATTTCGTATGGGCATGTTCTTGCTGGTATTTATAATGTCCCTGTCCATGCTGGGGCTATTTGAAGTGGTACTACCATTGAGGTTGTCCAGTGCCGGGGCGGTGAGCAGCGGTTATGCCGGGACTTTTATGATGGGAATTATGGCAACTTTATTGGCAACGCCTTGTAGTGCTCCTTTTTTGGGCGGCATTTTAGTATGGGCCTTAAGTCAGTCGGCCTATATGTCTCTGGTAATATTTATCAGTATAGGCGTGGGTATGGCGTTTCCTTATGTGCTTTTAACTGCCTTTCCCAGTCTGTTAGATAAGATGCCTGCGGCTGGCAACTGGATGGTTCGGCTAAAAGAAGGTTTTGCCTATATTATGCTCGCTGTTGCTGTTTATATGGTTACCTGGTTCAGTTCAAATCAGGTAGTACCACTTTTATTTCTGGCATTGACAATAGCCTTCGGGTTCTGGCTGAGTTTTCAGGTGGTAAATTTTATGACCCCGCCTTTTAAGAGATATATAGTTCGTATGTTGGCTTTAGTCTTGATATTGGTAGTTGGTTATGCTGGTTTTGCCGGGGGTAGCTCTGATATGGAGCAGGCAAATGGGCTTAGCTTTGCCGAGATATTATCGGCAAGAGAAGATGCTCTGGCTCAGGGCCGACCAGTTTTTATGGAATTTACCGCCGACTGGTGTCCAAATTGCAAATTTGTTGAGGCTACGGTTCTGAATACTGATGCTTTTGCTCAGGCGATTAAAAGTAGTAATACCTTATTTCTCAAGGTTGACTGGACTAATCAGAATGATGCCATAAAGGCAGAACTGGAGCGTCTGGGCAGTAAGTCTGTTCCGTTTAGCGTGGTATTTCACCCTGAAGATCCTGGTAAGCCCATAATATTGCGAGATATATTTACCCTGGATGCTGCTTTGAAAGCATTAAAGCGATAGTAAATTGTTAATTCAGAATGTTAGTATGTTAAGATAGGTGGAATTATTTCTTCCTATCTTAACATATTTTTTTGCCCTTACTATTCAGGGTTTATTGATATAAAGTGTTTATTTGTAGTTGTTTATGGTTTTTCTGGTATGTTTTTCCGTAGTAGGAGTTGGTGAAATAAATGTTAAGATAGAAAAAATAGAGATTTTAGCTAAACATTTTTCAAGATGTCAGTCGATAGTATTGTTGTCATAAACGACAAGTAATTAAGGACGCAGAATAAACAATTACTAACCTTTGAGGAAGGACGCTATTATGGATTTTGGTATGTACAGAATGAGATATCTTGAAAGAGTATTGGCCGGCGACAGGGGAGGTTGCAGAGAGATATTAAGTGAGTCGCTACAGACGGGGACACCTGCCTGTACAATTTATACAGAGCTTTTCTGGCCGATAATGGAAGAGATCGACCGTCTGTATCGCGGGGATAAGATCGACCGTATAACAGAGCATATGGCAACAAGGATCAATCGTACATTGGTGGATCAGTTGCAGAGCAAGCTGCCACACGCCTATGGTAATGGTCGCAAGATAATAATAGTATGTGCCGATGATGAGCCGGAAGAGCTGGGTGCCCAGATGTGCTCAGACCTGTTTGAGTCAGAAGGCTGGGAAGTTCGTTTTCTTGGTGGTGGTGTGCCCAATGATGAAGTAATATCAATGACAACGGGTTTTCAGCCACACATATTGTTTATTTATGGTACCAAGCCAAGCGGGGCACCAGATGTAAGGCGTCTGATAGATTCGATGAGAGCTATGGATTCCTGTCCGGGAATGAGAATAATGCTTTCAGGGGGTGTATTTAATCGTGCAGAGGGTTTATGGGAAGAAGTTGGTGCTGATCTGTTTGCACCTACAGCTCGAGAGGCATTGCAGATAGCGTTGACAGACCGTAAGGCCAAGCCATCGTCCAAGCGTCGCTCAAGGCGTTCCAGGCTGCGTGAAGAGAACATAGAAGAAGTAAATATCTAAAATAAATGCAGGTCCGGATAAGTTTCAGGAGATGAGATTTATTCTGGCGATAGAAAAAAAGCCAAAAAAAAGGGCAGTTGTAAAAGGCTGCTCTTTTTTTTGTAAATATATAATAAAAAAAGTGTTATAATAGCGACTGAAATTTCGCATAAGGCTGCTGTAAGATTTAATTGATAAAAAAGTAACAAATGGCTTGACAATAGATAAATTATTATCGATAATGATATATCGATAGGCTATCGAACA
>JAFGDI010000297.1 GCA_016932145.1 Sedimentisphaerales bacterium | reverse complement strand
CCTTCACACGGTTACAGTAATAAGAAACAAGACACGCGGTAATGCGTAGCATAAACAAGTTGAGGTAATCCGAAATCCCGAGTATCGGGGTTAAGGTTTCGCCTTCGGCGAGGCTTATTTAAGCAGGCATTGCCTGCAATATAAATCAGACAGCTTCGAGCGGAGCGAGATTCATGAGCTTATTTCTTATTACTTGTTACTTGTTACTAAACAATTTAGTTCACAGTTAACTCTGCAATCTATGTAAACACTGTGAACGGTTACATAATCTTTTATTATTATCAGGAGTAAAAAAATGGAGCAGGGAAGTTCAGGTCTGGAAAAGGCCAGGGTCTTTTTCGGGCTTAATGCCAGTATGCTGGCTATGCTGGTTATGGCGATAGTCTTGGGGCTGGGTGAAAAGATGGGAGAACGGTTTCTCCCGGTTTATATGCTCGCTATTGGCGGGTCAGCCTATGCGGTAGGTTCACTGAATGCTCTGGATAATTTCCTCAGTGCTATATATTCTTATATTGGCGGTTATGTCTCTGACTGGCTGGGCTATAAGAAGGCCCTTGTTGTTTATACTTGTATCGCTATGCTGGGCTATCTGATCATTATTATTTTCCCGATCTGGCAGGCGGTTTTTGTTGGCTCTATCTTCTTTATCTCCTGGACCGCATTGTCGTTGCCTGCTATTTTATCGCTTATCTCCGCTACGGTAAAACAGGAAAAGCAGACTATGGGTGTAACTTTGCACTCACTGATAAGACGCATACCAATGGCTTTAGGGCCGGTTTTAGGTGGAGTATTTATTACGCTTTATGGTATTACCACTGGAGCAAGAATTTCTTTTGCGATCGCATTTCTGCTGGGCATTTTTGCCTTATGGTTTATTCACCGTTATATTGAAGATCAAAACAAAGAGGCGGCTGCTCGTCCAAGAATTCGTGATTCTTTTATCAATATGCCCCGTCAATTGCGTATCTTGCTGTTGAGCGATATTCTGGTGCGTTTTGCCGAGCAGATACCCTATGCCTTTGTTGTAGTCTGGGTAATGAAGAATAATGCCATTTCTGCTGCTTCGTTTAGTTTGCTGACGGTAATAGAGATGGTAACTGCTATTTTGATCTATATCCCCGTTGCCTGGCTGGCAGAAAAGACCTCCAGTAAGTTATGTGTAACCATAACATTTGTCTTTTTTTCCATATTTCCACTTGTATTATTATACTCAACCACTATGCCAGTGCTGATATTTGCCTTTATCGTACGCGGGTTAAAAGAGTTCGGCGAGCCTACCCGTAAGGCCCTTATAGTCAAACTGGCTCCGGCAGGTAATAAGGCTTCCGTCTTTGGCACTTATTATCTGTTGCGTGATATTGTTGTCGCCCTGGCAGCTCTTTCCAGTGCTTTTCTCTGGAATATCTCGCCAGCTACTAACTTTATTACCGCCTCATTTTTTGGTCTGGCTGGTACGGTCCTGTTTATATTCTTTGGTAGTGATAATAATTCTGCTGATGTGTTAGTTGAAAATAGATGAATAATTTATCAGGAGTTTATTGAATGAAATTTAAAGCGTATTTTTTGCTCTCTATTGCTATTTTGCATGTGAATATTATTTTGGGGCAAAGTATTCCGGGCGGCCAGCCTGAAGTGGTAAAAACCGAAGTTTCTGGCGAGTATCTGTATCAGACATCAGGTGAGCATAAGGTAACTACTTATGAGTTTGACTGGTTTGATAATGACCGTGAGAGAGATGTTCCGGTAATGTTTTATCTGCCAGAATCTGATAAACCCGTACCTCTTATCGTTTTTTCTCATGGTCTGGGCGGCGATCGTTATGGTTATACCTTTCTGATGAATTACTGGGCCAGTCATGGTTTTGCCTGCCTTATGCTGCAACATCCAGGCAGTGACAGCTCTCTTTGGCTGGGAAAGGGAGCTATTAAGGGTGTTATAAATGTTTATGCCGCCGCTAATGCTAATAATGCTGTATTGAGAATGGGTGATATGCGTTTTGCTCTTGATATGGTGAGAAAGTTAAATGTGCCGGGAGAAAAATTAGAAGGGCGTTTTGACCTGGAGAGGTTAGGTATTGCCGGTCATTCTTTTGGTGCCCATACTACCCTGGCATGCGCTAATGCCGGTATGCCCTTTAAGGCAGCTATACCAATGAGTGCCCCATCGGTTGGCGGACCGGTAGCAAAGTATCTCGCCTTGAACAATATTAAAATACCATGTATGCACATGACCGGCACTGAAGATGACAGTCCGATCGGTGAAACAAAAGCATCTCAGAGACGCGAGCCTTTTGACTATCTCAAAAGTTCTGACCAATATCTGGTTAATTTTGATGGCGGTGACCACATGATCTTTGCCGGCATGTCAAAACCTGGTATATATCAAAAGAACGACCTTGTCTTTATTGAACAGATAAAAACACTTTCAACGGCATTCTGGTATTATTATCTTAATGATTCGTCCCTGGCCGGTAATTGGCTTCAGGGGAAGGCTGGCGGTTATCTGGATAAATACGCAACATTTGAAATGAAGGTAAAAGGTAGCTTACAGGCTGAAAAGGGTGATAAGTCGGAAGATATATGACCATATCTCAAAGGACATTTACAAATAAAAAAGCCAGGCATGCTGATATTGCCCGGCTTTTATGTTTTCATTAGCAATCTGTTACTCTGAAAAGTCAAGACGCATAATTATTTACATCAAATGTCAGAATAAATAACTGGTTATGCTTTGAATTTTACTACGCCGCCTACCAGGGTATAGATTGGTTTGGCAGGAAGTTCCCAGCCGTTCCAGGGGCAATTCTGACTCTTGGAACGGAACTTGGTAATATCAACCTTCCATTTCATATCCGGGTCAATTATGGTAATGTCGGCATCAGCTCCAACAGAAAGAGTGCCTTTGTCAATATTGACTATCTGGGCTGGTTTGATCGTCATCATTTCAATAACCCTGTTCCAGTTAGTAACACCAGATTCGATCAGGGCTTTGGCATAAAGACCCAGAGCGCAATCCAGACCGACTATACCAAACGGGGCGGCCAGAAATTCCAGTTCTTTTTCACTGAGCAGGTGGGGGGCGTGGTCGGTTACCAGACAATCAATAGTGCCATCGGCTACTGCTTCAAGTACCGCTTCAATGTCTTTTTTACTACGCAGTGGAGGATTCATTTTATAGTTGCTGTCATAGCCATAAACGCATTCTTCATCGAGCAGCAGGTGGTGAGGGGTGGCCTCGGCGGTAACCTGGATACCCTCTGCCTTGGCCTGACGCAGTATTTTTACTGACCCTGCAGTTGAAATATGCTGGGCATGATATCGCCCGCCAGATGCCCTGGCCAGTTGAATATCGCGATGAAGCATAAGTTCTTCTGCCAGTGGACTCATGCCCGGCAGGCCCAGCACTGTAGCGTGATAACCGGCGTTCATTACCCCGCTGCCAGCCATCTGATTGCACTGGCAATGCTGCATCAAGACTTTATTGAACATTTTAACATATTGAAAGGCCTTGAGCATGACCGCTGGATTTTGCACGCCTGCGCCATCGTCAGTAAAAGCCACCGCGCCTGCCCGGACCATCTGGCCCATTTCGGCCAGTTCCTCGCCAGAACGACCTTTGGTAATAGCACCGGAAGCAAATACATTGGCCATGTCAGCTCTTGCGGCCTGCCTGTGTACAAAATCTACTGTTGCCTCATTATCTATCGGAGGCTCAGTATTAGGCATGCATACTATGGAGGTGAAACCACCAGCTACCGCAGCTGCCGATCCGCTGGCAATGGTTTCTTCTTCTTCATCGCCCGGCTCTCGCAGATGGACATGAATATCTATTAATCCAGGTGTAACTATCTTGCCTGTTGCATCTATAACTTCTGCTTTGACAGAGGATTTACTGTCAGCTAACCCGGGTGCTACTGCGGTCACCTTGCCTTTTGACACCAAAACATCTGCTATCTGGTCTGTTTTATTGGCTGGGTCTATTACTCGTCCGTTCTTTATGATTATATCAGGCATAAACAATCCTCAATAATGCTGTATTTGTAATCTATTTATATTGTAAACCTCTGCTTAAAAGCAAATTACAATATAATAGCCTTGTTCTTAGTGAAAAAGCAATAATAATTCAAACTGTATCATTCTATTTGATTTTATCATGAAATTCAATCGGCAAATAGCGATTTTAGTAACCGTTCACACGGTTACGGTAATAAGAAATAACAAATAAGACACGCAGTGATGCGTAGCATAAAT
>JAFGDI010000296.1 GCA_016932145.1 Sedimentisphaerales bacterium | reverse complement strand
TACAGTTTAAGCGGATTACTCTTAATGGCAGGTGGCCTTGAACTCAATACCATGTCATTAGAGCGATTAAGGAAGTTTGCCAGTTCGATTAAAGAGCCTATAAAAGTTCGCTGCCCCATGCGCCTGGCCAAAGAAACCACAACTTAAAAGGGTATAACAGTGAAACCAGTAATACTATGCGTAGATGATGATATCTCTGTCCTGAGATCTTTGGAAGGACTGATCAACGAGACATTCGGCGGTATGTGCCATCTGGAAATAGCCCAGAGCGGACAGGAAGCCCTGGAAATCGTTGAAAGCATATTAGCAGTGAAACAGGACATAGCCCTGGTAATAACTGATTATAGTATGCCTGACATGAACGGCGATGAACTGGTCTGCAAACTATGCAATCGTCTGCCTCTGGCTACTATGGCACTTATGACCGGGTTCAACGATGCCGACATAATCGCCCGCACTGTCAACGCTGGCAGACTGGACCGGTTTATCAGTAAGCCCTGGGACAATAACGAACTGACCACGATCATCTTTGATATCTTAAAGATGTATATGCTCAAAAAAGAACTCAATAAAAAGAACACAGAACTGACCTTAGCCTCTGAAATGGCCAGAATAGGTATGGTAAGAATAAATTATCAGGCTGGCCTGATACAACTAAGCGATGAATGGTTTACCGTCTTTGGCTATAACAAGGAAAATGTCAAGCTGGACTTTAATTTCTATGAATCACTTTTCTGCCCTGAAGACAGATACACTCTGGCCCGGATAAGAAAAGACTCTCTCGAAGGCAACTCTGCCAATTCTTACTGCTCGGAAATGAAGATGAAAGATGCAGCAGGAAACTGGCGCTATATTAAACGCTGTATCTCAGCAGTTGAATTTGACGAACATGGTCATCCGATCGAATATCTGGGTATAGATCAGGACCTGACCGACCAGAAGTACAGGGAAAAACTTCTGGCACAGGCCCAGGAAAAAAGCGAAATACTTGACAATCTCGCCGAACAGGTAACATTTCTGACAACCGACATGAAAGTCATCTGGACTAACCGCATACCGCAAGGCTGCACCACAACTCAGAAGTCAGGCTACATCTGTTATGAACAATGGTACGGACTCGATAAACCGTGTACCGGCTGCGTAGTACAAAAGGCACTGACAACCGGCCAGAAATGCACTACTGAGATTGCCAGAAATGGCAGAGTAGATTCTATGATCGCTATTCCGATAAAGAACGAACAAAACACTGTCATAGGCATAATAGTATCTCAAACTGACATTACCGAACAGAAGCAGATAGAAATGAGACTGGCACATGCCCAGCAAATGGAATCTATCGGCTCATTAGCCGCCGGCATTGCTCATGAGATCAATACCCCTATCCAGTATATAGGCGACAATCTGACATATCTGTCCAAAGCATTTACCAGAGTTAATGAAAATTGCCAGCAACTAATAAGCGAATTAAAAGGGCTCAACTATGAAGATGAGATATTGATAAAATCTCTTGAGAGCAGTGTGACAAATCTGGAAATGGTGCCTGATGCTATCAGCGATGCTCTGGCCGGTGTCGATCATGTGTCAAAAATAATTGTAGCCATGAAAGACTTTTCTCATCCTTCGATAGATAACTATGGCCAGGTCGATCTTAATCAGGCCATCAATAATGCTATTACTATCAGCAGAAATGAATGGAAATATATAGCTGAACTGACTACTGATTTTCAGGAAGACCAGCTTATCATTGACGCGGTACCAAATTCTATCAGTCAGGTATTACTCAACCTGATCATCAATTCAGCTCATGCCATTGCCGAAAAGTATGGAACTGATGGCAGGGACAAAGGGACAATATCTATCCATACCTATCACAGCGATAACTATGCTATACTTGAAGTTAAAGACGATGGCTGCGGTATAAAAGACAGTATAAAAAGCCGGATATTCGACCCGTTCTTTACCTCAAAAGATGTGGGCAAAGGCACAGGTCAGGGTCTGGCCATAGCTTATGACATAGTATCAAAGAAACATAACGGCAGTATAGACTTTGAATCAACCGAAGGCCAGGGAACAACCTTCACTGTCAGACTACCGCTGGAAAGAGCAAAAAATACAGAACTCTCCGCCAACTCAGACCTGATCGCCACCATCTGAATGATATTATGCCAATCTGAGCAACAAATATCATCAACCGCAAGTCATTACACACATAAACCTATATACACATTATGTTTATATGACACCCCACCTTTTTTTCACTGACTATTACGGTGAAGAATCGAACACAAAAAACAGTGTTTTGCAAGACAGTAGTACAGATATCCGGCTTTAAGCTCCGCCCCCGTTAAAAACCGCTCTCAGATAAATCATTAATGTTTAATTGCCAGAACATTAAGTATTATATATAATTATATGTCTTAGTTGATTGTGATGATCCCGGTGAAAAACAATCTGTTTCACCGGTACTAACCGCCTTAGAGGTAATGAAAACAGGAGGATAATAATGGAATGCTTTTTTGCTCCCTATTTGGCAGTACCAGATATAACTTGCTTTACTAATAACATCGGAACAGCTCTGGCCTATCTTGACCCAGGCTCAGGCGCAATGATCTTCCAACTGATAATAGCTTCTGTTGCCGGCATGGCAGTGGGCATAAAGCTCTTCTGGCGTAACATCGTCGCCATATTCACAGGTAAAAAATCGGAACAGGAACAGTCTGAGCAGCAAGGTACAGATAAATGAGTCAGTGCCATAAGTCAGAGAGTTCATTTCGCGACCCCTGCGGTTTTATCTTTTCTCAGGAAAAACAAATATACCGGCAAGTCAATCTGGTAGGAAAAAGGGACTACGAGCTACTCATGAGCAGTGGCTTATATAAAGAGCTCAGCACTGCTGGCCTGCTTATCTGTCACGAAGAAACCGAACTCAAAAGCCAGATTGAGCCAGATAAGTTTTACAAGATCATTAAGCCTGAACAGCTTAACTTCATCAGTTACCCCTACGAATGGTCTTTCAGTCAGCTTCAGGATGCAGCCCTGGCAACTCTGGCTATCCAAAAAAGAGCATTCAAGCATGGCATGACCCTGAAAGATGCCAGTGCCTATAATATACAATTCAAGAACTGCAACCCGATGTTCATAGACACACTGTCGCTGGAGGCTTATACGCCGGGCAGGCCATGGCAGGCGTACAGACAATTCTGCCAGCATTTTCTTGCCCCTCTGGCCCTGATGAGCTATTGCGACATTCGCCTTGGCCTGATGAGTCAGAGTCATATTGATGGCATACCCCTGGACCTGGCTGCCAGATTACTACCCGGTCGTTCTCTTTTCAATATTGGCATATTAACCCATATCCACTTACACGCCCGGGCTCAGAAACGCTATGCCGGCAATGTAAATGCCAGCCAGATAATAAAAGAACGAAAGATAAGCCAGCTTGGTTTTCAGGGAATAATTGAAAGTCTGGAATCAACGGTAAGAAAACTGCGCTGCCAGACCAATAATACCGAATGGGGTGATTACTATAATAACACCAATTATGATGACCTGGCATTGAGCAATAAAAAACAACTGGTTAAAAACTATCTGGAACAAGTATCACCAGACCAGGTCTGGGACCTGGGTGCCAACACCGGCGAATTCAGCAGGGTAGCAGTAGCCCTTGGCATCGAAACAGTTGCCTTTGACATCGACCCGGCAGCAGTTGAAGCTAACTACCAGCAGGGCAAAAAGAATAAGGAAGCAATATTACCTCT
>JAFGDI010000295.1 GCA_016932145.1 Sedimentisphaerales bacterium | reverse complement strand
TGGCCAATACTTCTCTTACTTTTACTGAATCAGCCTTGCGCCCCCGCTCGATCGATTCAAATATCTCCGCTTCATTAATTACCGGAATGTCTGACATTCTACTTCCTCTTTAATTGTCAAATTTTTGTCTTATATACTGACAGTACCATGCTGTCTTCACTATAGATGATAGCACGAACAACCCACAATTGTAAAATACCAAATCTGATTTTGATAAAAAAATATCAAATAACCCCCCTGCAATGCCAGCTACTTCATCATACGACTGTCGGGTTTTTTTATCGCTTCAAATGTAATATTACTATAACTTAAAGTGTCGCCTGAACGGTCAATATTACCTAAACCTAATGCATAACTGGCTTTATCATTCAAGTCTCTTAATACCAGGGCTCGGTTACCCAGGTCCGCTAACTGCTTTTCCAGGCGAGATATCCAAGGCTTGGGGTTTTCTCCAGACAGCACCGACTCAAAAGCTATTCGTACCGTAAAGTCAAAATTTTTGTTTAACTTGGCTATACTGCCAATGTTCCTCTTTATAAGAACCGCTATTTCAGGATCAGCCTGATATATGCCGCTGGTTGTCTCGGTTATCTTTACTGACCGAAGTACCTCTAACATAAAGACTGGAGACTCATTTACCTGACGCCAGCGACAGATTAGCTCGCTGCACCTTTCTATATTACCACGAGATATACAAATCGTATCATCAATATTGACAGGCAGGTCCAATGTCTTACCAGATTTTTCCACTACTAATTCAAGCTCAGAAATAGCATCACTACCCAAATCAACTTTTATATCATTTGCATCTGCAATTGATTCTGTTAAAGGGTTATCATTGTCAACTTCCAATCCCCGACTATCTTTGGCCAATTCCTCCGCTATCAGTTCAGCTACCAGCTTATTGAGGGCTTTAAGAAGATCACTATTAAAGTTCTTATGCTGATTATCTCTATGGTCAGTACTAAAATAGATCCCGGCTGTTTTTGAGGCACTGGAACGAACAAAAGACTCGCCGCCAGGATAGTAAGGATAACCGATCAGCTTGAATAACTCAGTATTTATCTGAGGATGATATTGAATATTCCAATAATTACCTGCAAGCTCTTCTGCCCGAACGCCTGTTGCCGCATTATCTGCCGTTGTATCTGATGATATAACCTGACCGCGTAATACCACCGAGAGCAGCACACTGATCAATACTGTACCTGCCAGATATTTTAAGTTCATAAGAAACACCGCCTAATTCTGAATATTTGCTTCTGAGGAACCATATGATCGGTTGATATGATCAAGGATTAAACGCTCTTTGGTAAAATCGCGACCGACATTACGCCAGACCACCTGACGAGAAGGAGATAAATTCATACCAGACTCCATCGGAGTTGCCGGCATATGACCATCATTATTATAACCGGCCTGTGCATGCATACCCATCATCTTGAAATCAGGAATCTCTTTTTTCACCTGGACAAACACTTCTCGTTGATCGCCCTGATCCAGAAACGCTATCGTACAGGTCTCGCGACCTATTCTGCCTGATACCGGGTCAGTATATCGCTGCGGGCCGCCCACTAAGATAAAATCAGTTTTACCCTGATTGACCGGAGAATAAAATGACCGCAATACATTTTCGATCAATAGCCTGGTACGATCTGTTGACTGGGACATTACCACCCTCTGAAAATTACCCGCCAGATCCTCTCTTATGGTATTACCACAACCACTTAGCATTATGCCTAAAAACAAGGCTGCCAACATACGAAATACAAACATATAATGACTCCAGCAATAAAGTTATATCATCTCTGCCGGATTATAATCTCTGACAAAAATAATAGCAAACAATAAGGGCGTTTTACACTAGGTAACAAGCCGCAAAAGTCTCATCTCTGACTATTCGCTAACGGAGATATTATTTCAGCAGTTCTTTTATTTTGGCTGCTATTGATGCTGCGTCAATGCCAGCCTCAGCCAACTGACCAGAACGGGTGTCCTGACCTATATAACGGTCCGGGAAACCCAAACGATGTACCCGGCTGACATCAAGGCCATTATCCTGGGCAAATTCAAGAACAGCAGAGCCAAAACCACCGGGCAATGAATGATCTTCAACCGTAACTACCGGGCCTGTACCTCCTTTAGCCAGAACCCTGCCAAGCAGTTCTCCATCCAGCGGCTTGGCAAAACGACAGTCATAAACAGACACATCTATCGCACTATCTTCCAATATGCCAGCTGCTGCCAGGGCATCATAAGCCATTGAGCCAAAAGCCAGAATAGTTGCCCGATCTCCGACTCTGAGCTGACGCGACTGGTTCGCCTCATAACTGGTCGGACCATTACATTCTATGGCCTCTTCTGTGGCTACTGAAGCCCGCGGATAACGCAAACAACAGGGCTTTCCGCAACTGAAAGCATAATCAAGGGCCTTGACCATTTCTGAATCATCTGAGGGGGCCATTATAACCATATTGGGCAGAGTGCGGAAGATAGAGATATCTGTAAAGCCATGATGCACCGCACCGTCACCACCTACCATACCAGCTCGATCCATACAGAATATCACCGGTAAATTCTGCAGTGACACCTCCTGGAACACCTGGTCAAATGCCCGCTGTAAAAAGGTTGAATAAATAGCTACCACCGGCTTTAATCCCGTCTTAGCCATTCCCGCGGCAATATCTACTGCTGCCGATTCGGCTATACCAACATCAAAAACACGGTCTGGAAACTTCGCCTGGACCTCGTTAAGACCGGTTCCGTCTGGCATAGCCGCTGTTATGGCATATACCTTAGGATCCCTGGCCATTGCCGCCGATAATGCATCGGCAAAGGAGCTAGTAAAACTCTTGCCACTTGATTCATCAAAACTGGCCGACTCACCCTCTATCTTGAACGGACGGGGGCTATGGAAGGTTGTCGGGTCATCTGTTGCCGGGGTAAAACCTCGACCTTTATCTGTATATACATGCAATATCACCGGATGATCAAAATTCTTCAAGGCTGTCAATACCTCAATCAACACCGGCAGATTATGACCATCTATCGGGCCATAAACAGGAACATTTAACTGATCGAACCAGTGATTACCTGTCAAGGCACTTTTGAGCTGATCCAGCTTCTTCTGGATCTGCGGTAAACGCTTTATCAGCATTCGGGCCCGACGATTGAGCATATCATGAGTGCGAGATACCCGCATTTTCGTTAAATATTCGGCAAATGCGCCCTGAGTCTTGGCTATTGCCATCTCATTGTCATTCAAAATAAAGAGCAACTGACGATTTACCAGATTGGTATTATTAAGACCCTCAAATGACAGACCATTTACTATACTGGCATCACCAATTATAGATACTACCTTTTCCTGCGAACCCTGCAACTGGGCACCCAGAGCCAGACCTACAGCAGTAGCCGCAGCAGTACCGGCATGACCTACAAAAAACTGGTCATACTCACTCTCAGATGGACTGGGAAAACCACTTATACCGCCCTTTTGACGCAATTTATCAAACTGAGCCGCCCGACCTGAAAGCATCTTGTGAACATAACACTGATGACCAACATCAAAGACTATGCGGTCCCGCGAAAAATTGAACACATAGTGCAAAGCAAGGGTTAATTCCACTATACCCAGATTACTGGCCAGATGTCCACCATGCTCTGATACACTTGACTTAATATGGCCTCTGAGATCATCAGCCAGCTCAGTTAGCTCAGCCATAGATAGACGACAAATATCAGAAGAACTCTTAATTGTTTTAAGTACTTTACCTAACAATAGTTATAATCCTATCAAAAATTTCAGCACAGCCCTCCTGCTGCTAAATCATAAGACAACACCCCCAGTAGTGCGTGATTATAATACAAAACCCTTGCTTTGTGAAGTCTAATCGGACCCAATAATAGAGCAAAAACAAGAAAATAACAAACTTAAGAAAGCTAAATCCAACCAGATTTTTTTGTAGAAAAATGCAAAATTTAAGTTATCAGACCTTGTCAGACGATAAAGATAAGGTTAGAATAGCCAGATATTCTCTTGTCTGTTCTTACAGAACTGCCACAAATGGCTTAGGTTATATTTCAAGGATGAAAAAATGAAGCCACCGACACAAAGACCATCGGTATTAATAATCAAGCACGGATATTCAGAAGTATGCGACCATAACATATCCGCTACGATAAGCTATGGCGATGTCTTTCGCTGTACCTGCCTGCTCGACTTTTACCGGGACTACCATGTGACCTGGATCAGTGCCCGGGCCGCCGAGGACCTTTTGGTCGGAAATTGTCTTATCGACCAGCTCATTCTGGCTGACAGCCCTGCCGAACTACCTGATGACAAGATATTTGACCAGTACGATACTATTGTCAATCTGGAAAAACAGCGAGACTGGTGCGAATTTACTCAGGCCAAAAAAGCCAGACAAAAATACGGTTTCCGCAATTGGGCTGCCAGCGGCGACGATGCTTATTATCCTGAATCGGCCGCAGCTTTAAGCGAAGGACTCAGCCATGACAGATATATTCCATTACAGCAAACCCTTTTCAAGTGTATAGATCAGGAATGGGCCGGCGAACGATATTCACTGGGATATCAACCGCAGGTTAAAGAAATTTACGATATCGGACTTAACTGTCATGTCGGCTCTAAATGGCCGATTAAAAACTGGTCACAACAAAACTGGAAAAGACTGCATCAGGAACTCGAGGCCAGAAATTATGCCGTTTGCTGGCAGCAGTCTCTCGACAGCCTTAAGCACTATATAGAATGGCTCTCTTCTTGCCGGCTTATTATAACCTGCGATTCTCTGGGGTTACACCTGGCAATAGCACTACAAAAGAAGATCGTCTCTCTCTTTGGCCCTACCTCAGCCGACCAGTTATACTTATATGGCCTGGGTGTCAAACTTACCCCGGAAACTGAACATAAATGTATGCCTTGTTTCATGCCCAAATGCCAGAAAAGCAGATCGTGCATGGAAGATATAAGGGTCGAAACGGTACTGGACTCTGTCGATATGCTCCTGAACCGGCAGCCGGCAACTATAACAGAAAGATTACTCTCCGAAGTAGCTCATAATCAGATAAAACTGTAGGATCAAATGAATAGTAACTTATTACCCGAAATAGCTATACATAACGACTGTAATTACATTGCAGCTTTTCTGGCCATGGCCTGCACCTATAAATGCAGCTATTGTATAAATGCCTTTGGCGGAAAACGGCTCCACTATAAACTACTCTCAGCCCAACAATGGATCGATGGCTTGAGCAGACTTACCAACCTGGAACACGAAGATGGATTGGTTCCCGTTACCCTGCAAGGGGGCGAACCCAGCTTACACCCTGGCTTTTATGACATAATCAACGGACTGCCAGACAGGATAAAAGTTGACATACTCACCAATCTTGATTTCGACATTGATGAAATGATAGCCAAAGTTGATCCGGCACGCCTGGAACGCAATGCTCCTTACGCCCCCATTCGCGTTAGCTATCATCCGACGGAATGTAAACTCGACGAACTGTTCGACAGAGCCTTAAAGCTGATGGCCGCCGGGTTCCGTATTGGCATTTATGGCGTTCTCCACCCCAGTCAGCAGGAAATTATTTTAGAAGCTCAGGCCAAAGGCCAGGCTCTTGGCATTGATTTCAGGACCAAAGAATTCCTGGGCTTCCATAATGGCAGACTCTATGGCCACTTCAAATACCCTGAGGCTTGCAGCCTCAAAAGGCCGGTCACAGGACCGGGTAGCGGCACAGTATGGTGTAAAACCACTGAGGTATTACTAAGCCCTGATGGCGGGGTATTCCGCTGTCACCACGACCTGTATGAGCAAAAGCCGCCGGTCGGCAACATTCTTGACCCTGAATACCAGATCAGTAGTGAGCATTTACCCTGCGATTATTTCGGTATGTGCAATCCCTGCGACATAAAGGTCAAAACCAACCGCCTGCAACAGTTTGGCCACACCTCAGTTGACATTTTATTCCAAAAACCTGACCCCAAAATAAAAACAGAAAAATTAGCCAATACCAAATGACTGCCACCAGCGAAATAAGAACCATTGACCTTATCTATCCCGCCGATCAGGGACTCCGAGATAATTTGCAATGGCCCACCAATGAAATATTAAAACTAAACCTGGAAGCCTTGAATAGCTGCAATGCTCAACTGGCCTGCCTTTTAGATAATTGCTCACTGCCCGAGAATTATCAACTGGCACGAGCAAGTGACGGCTCGCCCTGCTACCGCATTATTAATGAGCAGGGATCAGGATACTGGCTGGGAAAAAGGTCGGCTCCCAGACTGGCTGCTAAAACCGACCTGGAACGACTGGAAGCAAACCAATGCAGCATGGCAATTAATGGCTTTGGTGATGGTTACACTATTAAATCTCTTCTGGCCAGACTCGCAGCATTTCAGGCTATCTTTGTGCTGGAAAAAGACCTGGTCACAATTCTGGCCAATTTACAGTTACACGATCTCAGTCTATATATAAACTCTGGCCAACTGGTGATCATTCACTCAGATAAGCCCTTTGAACAACTTACCCGCTTCCTCAGTGAAAACCCCGGCTATCAACTGATCGAAAAAGCCCTTTTCTGCCACCATCTCAGCGAACAGGAAAATAACCAGTTCAATCTCAATACCTCCGCTGCTGTTGAAGCCTCTCTCAAGAGCACCACACAAATACACCAGGACCTGACAGAGCAGTTAAGCAAATATGTGGGCAAAGATCCCGCTAAAACTGACATTCAATCGCTAACCATAGCAAATATACCCTGTGGTAACAATCCGGCAGACCAGATCATTACGCGTGACTTAATCGCCGGGTTTATCGCCTGCCAGGTCAATTGCTGCCACAACTCGTTTGACAAACCTTCAAACGCAACTCTGATTTCTCAGGGCCAGGCCTTACTTAAGCAAAAACCAGATGCCATTCTCCTGGTCAGCTCGCTGAGAAAAATGTGTAAACACCCACTTAATAGAAATTTGCCCATAATTAGTGTACTGCCCGGCCTGACAGAAAAACTCGCCGCCGAACTGACTCCAGATGCCATGGGCGACAGAGACATATCCATCTGCCCACAAAAATGCATTAAACATTTCCCTGAAAAAATAACCGCCAGTCAGCTCATTCCCTATCAATACATGGTCAATACCGAACTATACAGACCGCTGGCTGCCGACGAATATGAGAGTTTAAGCAAGCAGTACAATATCAGTAATTCCAGCCCCATTATTATGCTTAGCGAGCGATACCCTCTTGACCCGTTAGCATATAATGTCATGCTCCATAGCTATCAGAATATGCTCACCCAGGGTTGCCAGGCTGTTGCCGATGACCCGGCCGGCTATAATTCTTCTCTGGAAAGTTTCTATTTCGATCGGGCCAGAAAAAAAAGCCAGGCTAAAATAGCTGATGATGCGATAAAAGACAGTTTACAGGCCATATTCAGCCAAATGGCCGAATCAGTTTGCCAGGACAGCTTTGGACGGGCTGTCCTAAAACACACTCCAAATAGTTTAGCTGTTTACCAGTGGCTCAACTGCCAGCCAGAGCACTATAAAACCTATAACCAGCCCGAAGATAAGCCAGAAAACTGGCTCAACTCACCTTTACATAACTCTCTGGCAGGTGAAATATCAGATGGGCAAATACTTAACACTCTGCTGAATTCAGCCCGAATCGCTGTTTTTACCTCGGCCAGAGGCAAGGTCACCCAACTCATGCTCAATGCCTCTGCTGCCGGCTGTCTGGTATTTACCAAGGCACATCCGCAAGATAATCTGGCCGATGGCCTGAGCTATGTCTTTACGCCGGGCAAAGAAATTATAACCTTTACCAGCCCTCAGGACCTCTGTCGTAAAATCGAATTCTTCCTGACCAACCCCGCCAAAGCAGCAGAAATAGCCACTGCGGCCCGCTCCAAACTAATAAACAATTTCAGCCATAAGCACCTGGCCGAAAAAATCCTGCACAAACTCAAATTACAGGCATAAAAAAACAGGTGCCCCGTTACCAGGACACCTGCATAAAATTTATATCTTAGTAATTT
>JAFGDI010000294.1 GCA_016932145.1 Sedimentisphaerales bacterium | reverse complement strand
GCGGATAATCAGCCAGGTGGCCATCAAAATAATTATGATAGCCGGTGAGGTCCATAAGGCCATGCCCACTGAGACAGAAGAGAATGGTCTTTTCCTTGCCTTCTTCTTTGGCTTTTTTGGCTTCACGAATAGCAGCAGCAATTGCATGACTTGACTCAGGAGCTACGATCAGCCCTTCGGTTCTGGCCCAGAGTACGGCAGCCTCGTAGCATTCTATCTGGTTGAGAGCCAGTGGGCTAAGCAGGCCTTCAGCCGTAGCCTGAGACACCAACGGAGCCATGCCATGATAACGCAGGCCGCCAGCATGAATAGCCGGCGGGACGAAGTTGTGGCCCAGCGAGTGCATCGGCAGAAGCGGAGTAAGGCCAGCGAGATCGCCGTGGTCATAGCTAAATGGAGCACGCGTTAAGGTTGGGCAGGAAGAAGGCTCAACGGGTATAATATCGATATTGGCACCATGGATCTTATCAGCAACAAATGGGAATGATAAGCCGGCGAAATTACTACCGCCGCCAGCACAGCCAATAACTACATCTACCTTCTTTTCGCCTGCCATAGCTAGCTGTTTCTTGGCTTCCAGGCCGATAATGGTCTGATGCAGCATGACATGGTTCAGAACGCTGCCCAGGGCATAGCGGGTCTTACCAGTCTGGTCACTAACGGCATCTTCTACCGCTTCGCTGATAGCAATACCCAGCGAGCCGGGAGTATCAGGCATCTGCTCTAATACTGCCCTGCCAGAGGCGGTTTCGGGCGATGGGCTGGAGATACACTTACCGCCCCAGGTTTCCATCATAAGTCGTCTGAAGGGCTTCTGTTCAAAGCTGACACGCACCATATAGACTTTACATTCGATACCGCCAAGCATGGCACAGGCAAAGCTCAGGGCAGAACCCCACTGGCCCGCACCAGTTTCAGTAGTAAGTTTGGTAATGCCAAACTGCTTGTTATACCAGGCCTGAGGAACAGCAGTATTGGGCTTATGCGAACCGGCAGGACTGACAGATTCGTCTTTGTAGTATATTTTAGCAGGTGTGCCCAGTACCTTTTCCAGGGCATAAGCCCGGCGTAAAGGTGCCGGACGCCATTTATAGAGAATCTCAATGATCTCTTCTGGAATATCGATCCAGCGCTGAGTACTTACTTCCTGCTCAATAAGGTTCATAGGAAAAACCGGGGCCAGATCTTCAGGCCTTACTGGCGTACCATCCGGCCGCAACGGCGGCTGCAATGGGGTTGGCAAATCGGCAGCAAGGTTGTACCACTGACGGGGAATATCTTTTTCGCAAAGATTATATTTAATAGCCATTGAGATAACTCCTTATATTACAATATAATAAACAAATCAGCACAGAATGTACACAATGCAGGCAAGAAATGACTGCATCATAACGAAAACCAGAAAACTCTGCTGTTTGAGAATTCAAGTTAATGTTAAAATAGCATTTTGAGCATCTTAATGCAAGAAAAATGTAACTACATATAGAATCATTTATCCTGACTGCTACTCAAATGTAATTTTATAACAGATGGCATAGCTTGATGGATATTTATCTGAAGGAACAATTTCCAGGGCATCATGTGTCTGCTGATAAGTTACAGGCACATTACTGCCAACCACAGCAACCGACACAATCGGAGTTGAAATAAGCTGCGAGCTCAAAGCCAGTGCCCTGATCTTAACTGTCCGGGTCGGCACAGCCATAACAAAGGCATACAGGTCTTTGCCTTTGGTTACAAACCGAATATCATCCTGAGTAAAGGGCTTACCCTTGCCCTCATTGAAGCCCTGAGCAGAAAGCTCAGCAGCAGCTTGCTGAGCTGGTCCTTCGCCAAATATTTTCCAGGGGCGAGTACCATAAATGGCCTGACCATTAACGGCCATCCACTGGCCAAATTGTTCCAGAAATGCTATAGAATCACTATCAAGGGAACCATCACCCCGCACCGGGATATTGAGCAGCAAATTTCCGTTTTTACTGACAATATCGATAAGCATAAGCACAACGGCAGCCGGTTTTTTATAATGATGTCTGTCGAAAATGCCACGATCATAATGCCAGGCACCAATACAGGTACAAGTTTGCCAGGGCTTGTCCTCGATCTTATTTGTTACTCCCTTTTCGATATCCCATACCAGAGCCTCTTTTTGCTCATCATTGAGTATCTTGCCGGTAAGCACGGCCTGATTTTCGCCATTATGCCATTTTATCGAGCTGTTATAGTAATGGGCGGCGATCTTAAGGCCAATATCACTGACAGGATACAAGGGCAAAACGGTATCGTCAAAATAGAGCTCATCGGGTTGATATTTATTTATCAGATCAATTGTCCGATTGTAAAATTTTTCTATATATTCCTTATCGGGTATGCTTGAGCCAGCGGCCGACGACCAGTCCCACTGACTGTGTATGCTGCCAGGATTATCACTTCCAGAACTGGGTTTATGTTTCTGAGCATAAAGATCTTGCGGATCGTACCCCTGCCACCATTTTCCCTGCCCATCAGCGGCGGTGAGATTACCATCATAAGGCACACCAGCCTGGGGGCCTGCCTTATCAGCTCCCTGAGCGGCTTCAAGCCAACTCCAGGCATGGGCGGCATGAACACTGATACCAAATCTCAGACCATTGTCGCGGGCGGCTTTGGCCCACAAGCCTACAATATCTTGTTTAGGACCCATATTAACAGAATTCCAGGGCTGATATTTACTGTCGTAATTATCGAAATTATCATGATGATTGGCCATAGCAAAGAAGTATTTAGCCCCTGCCTTTTTATATAATTTCATCATAGCCTGCGGATCCCATTTATCAGCTTTCCAGGTATTTATAACATCCTTAAAACCAAACACAGAGGGGTGTCCGTATAGTTTACGATGCTCTTTGGCAGCCCATTCATTTTCAAAGTACATATGTCTGGCATACCAGTCGCCTCGTTCAGGCTGGCATTGCGGCCCCCAATGTGCCCAAATACCAAACTTGGCATCCCGAAACCAATCCGGACATTCGTAATCACTCAGTGATTGCCAGTCTGGCGAAAACACGCCCCCGGCTATCGGTTCAGCCTGTTCATTGAGTATTGTTTGTTCATATTCCATACCCAGCCGGGCAAACAAATATGTTGAACTATAGAAAAGAGTAATAAATGCCAGGGTAAGGAATCTCATTTTTACTTGTTTCATAACTATATCTCACAAAATTGGTTATACCATCTATTGGGCAATCTGTTTTCCTCTGCACCATCAAGAACGATTGATAATAACAAATACAGAATTACAATTATTGGTTAAATCATATCAAGTTGCAGTAAAAAATACTATAGCCATTATAACAAGTGAATAAATTGTCATAAAAATTATCAAAGACCAGAAATACAACAATACCAACACATTTTATATAAATACTTACACAGAAGTAAGTTAAAAACTCAAGTTAAGTATCCGCATCGAACAAAGAAATTATCTAAAACAACTGAAACATTCAGAGTCACGCCAATAACACCTGCACTCATTTTGGTTAATTGATTCTTAATTTTGGCTCATAAAGATTTCGTCTGTGTGAGTTACATTCTTAAATCTCAAATATACCCGGCCATACCGGGCTGATATTGCATCATAGTAGAATTAATTTCTGCATTAGTAATTGCCGGCAGAGAAAAAATATAAAAGAGGTGACAAGAAAAAGTTCTAACGCTATAATCTGACGCTGTTTGTATGCTAATCAAAGGGGGTTCATCAAGATAGCAAGGCACTGTACGCTTTGGTATCAGAGAGCTCCATAATTGAGGAATAGAGTACTATGGCTGAGAAATTAAGTATATCGGAAGTTTTTCTGCTGGCAGAAAACATTGAAAAACAAGGACGAGAGTTCTATCTGGGAGCAGCTAAGAACAGCCAGGACCCGATGGTAAAAGAGGTAATGGCATTTCTGGCAGAAGAGGAAGCTCGTCATGAGGGCATTTTTGCCGGTCTGAGAAAGAAATTTTTCGGCAGTAATGACCTGTACATAAACAATGACGATGACGAGGCAACCAAGTATATAACTAACACAGTTAATACTCATGTATTTAATGTGGAAAAGGATGTTGCCGCCCTGCTGGGAGCTATCCAGACGCCGCGATCAGCGTTGGAAATGGCAATAAACTTTGAGAAAGATACCATAGCCTGCTTTACCGCATTTAAGAAGGTAGTAAAAGACGAAACTAACCTGATAGATCGCCTTATACTGGAAGAACAGGAACATATAAAGAAAATACAAAGGGTATTAGACAGCATTTAAATACGCAAGTACAGATATCGCTGGCAAAGGATCTGAGTAAAAGCGAGATAGTGCAGAAATTATATAGAGGAACAGAAATGAAAAGCGTAGAAATAAAGCCCGGGATATACTGGGTAGGCTATGTTGACTGGAATATTCGTAACTTTCATGGATACCAGACCCATCGCGGGACGACATATAATGCCTACCTGATCGTAGATGAAAAAATAGCATTGATCGATTCAGTTAAAGCAGGATATGGTAAAAATCTGCTTAGCCTGGTATCAGAAATAATAGACCCGGCTAAAATAGACTATATTATCTCAAATCACACAGAGCCGGACCATTCCAGCGAATTACTGAAAGTCGCCCAGGCAGCTCCCGATGCTCAGGTAATAGCAACAGCCAAAGGTGCTGCCGGTCTGAAAAAGTATTTCAAGGCCGACTGGGATATTAAAGAGGTTAAAACCGGCGACAGTATATCGCTGGGCAAAAGGAGTCTTCAGTTTATCAGCACCCCCATGCTGCACTGGCCTGATTCAATGTTCACTTATGTTCCTGAAGAAAAGCTGCTTTTTTCAATGGACGCCTTTGGCCAGCATCTGGCCACGAGTAAGCGGTTCAATGATGAAGTTGACGAAAAGATTATCATGGAAGAGGCCAGAACCTATTATGCCAATATAATAATGCATCTGGGTTCTATAGTTAAAAAGACGCTCAAGGCGGCAGAAGGTCTGGAGATAGACATGATAGCGCCGAGTCATGGAGTTATCTTCCGCAATAACCTTGATAAGATAATCAGCAAATATATCGACTGGTCGAGCTTTAAGCCCAAACCGGTAATGCTGGTGATTTATGATACCATGTGGCAAAGCACAGAAATGATGGCAACAGCGATAACAGATGGAGCCATTGAAGCGGGCATAGAGGTTAAGAAGCTCTCAGTGCAATCCAATGACATAACCACACTGGCGACAGAGATACTTGAGGCTGGCGCCGTGGCAGTAGGCTCACCTACGCTGAACAATGGACTGCTGCCAACAGTGGCGGAGTTTCTGACCTATATCAAGGGTCTGAGGCCGGGCAATAAACTGGGCTTTGCCTTTGGTTCACATGGCTGGGCTGGCGGCGCTGTACCACAGATCGAAGAAGTGCTCAGGGAACTGGGTACTGATCTGACAGTCGAAGGAATAACCTGCCAGTACAGACCCAATGATGAAGAACTGGCAAAATGCAAGGCAGCGGGTAAGGAACTGGCCGAGAAATTAATGGCGAAAATTACCGCAGAATAAAAAGACTGTAACCGTGAACAGTTAGAAAAGACAAACAGTTACAGAGGCATTAAGATACTGCCTCAACAGGGGTTTCAGGATGATGGATTATCCCATATTTACCGTACCGTATCTGGGCGGTTCGATGCTGATAGCCATAGTGGCTATTGTGCATGTATATATAGCCCATTTTGCTGTTGGCGCAGGTATATTCAACGCCCTGACAGAGACATTTGCCCTGAATCATAATTCAGAGACGATGCGTCAGTTTTTGAAAGACAACAGTAAGTTCATCATACTTCTGCCGTTCATAGGAGGAGCGGTAACCGGAGTTGGTATCTGGTTTACCATAGCCCTGATAAGTCCGGAGACGACCAATACACTGATCCATCTGTTTGTGTGGGCCTGGGCGATTGAATGGTCCTTTTTTCTGCTGGAGATAGTATCAGGTTATATTTATTTCTATGGCTGGGAGCGAATGAGTCACCGCTGTCACTGTTTTGTCGGTTGGGTATATGCGATATCGGCCCTGCTGTCACTGGTAGTGATAAATGGCATATTGACATTTATGCTCACGCCGGGCAATGCCCTGGACAGCAGTGTAGTTCCTATGCAGTTTGATTTCTGGCCGGGGTGGCTGAACCCTTCTTACTGGCCGCAATTATTGATCCGGGGCATAGGGGCACTGTCACTGGCAGCCATGTTTGCGATGTTTCTGGTAAATATCTGCTGGCACTACACTGCACAGCAGCGTCAGGAGATAACCAATTATGCCGGTCGTTATTTTCTGCCCTTTGCCCTGCTGCTGCCGGCTGGTATATGGTTTTTTCTGGCCTGTCCCTCGTTAGCGATACACTATCTGACCGGCGGTTCTTTTATTATGGTCACACTACTGGCAATATGCCTGGGGGCATTAGCTCTGATCGGCATGTATGGCTATTGGGCAGTAGTGATCAATAAGCGGTCAGTCAATCTGGAGACATCGGTTTTGTTACTCGCTCTGGCAATAGGGGCAGCCGGTGGCGGTGAATTTGTACGAGAGGGCATTCGCAAGCCCTACCTGATCTACGGGCATGTCTATAGTAATGGCATAATGCCTGCCCGCTGGTCGGAGCTGGAACAAAAGCTCAGGGATATGGGCCGGGAAGATGCTACCGTCTTGAAATTTTCACCCTGGTCCGTCCAGCCCAATGACAATAACATGAGCGATGCCGATTTTTACGCGGCCAATCTGGGAATGCTGGGAGGTGGTCGGGACGATTATCCGGACCAGATAATCAAAGGAAAATGGATATACGATCAGCAATGTCTGAGATGTCACAGTATTGATGGCTACAATTCGATACGCTCACTGGTAAAAGGCTGGGGGCCTAAGACTATCGGCGAAGTCAGCATAAAGCTCAATGAGATCAAGCCGTCCATGCCTCCGTTTCTGGGCACAATTCGTGACCGTAACTGCATGAATATGTATATGCACAGTCTTAACGGTACATGCACAGACTGTCACGACAATTTGAGCGAGACAGGCAGCGTACTCGACAGCAAGCAGAAGGTCACACTGAAAAAGGACTATATTCTCTTTCCGGGGAACAGTAAATAATGTCAGAACTAATAAATATCCAATATATGGTCGGCCAGATAGTTCCGATACCGCAATACAGCACCGTAAGCCTGCCGGCCTCGGCCTGGCTGCTTGAAAGTCTGCTTCTGCTGACTTTCTGGATACACATGCTGTTTGTCGCGCTAATAGCCGGTTCGGTTCTGGTTTTATTCACTCGCAGTTGTCTGTTACCCGGCAATAAACTCGCCTTAGGTGTGATTGACAAAAGAATGATCCGTGCCCTGCCCCCGGTGCTGTCATTAACGATAACCACCGGCATAGCCCCCCTGCTGTTTGTCCAGACGCTCTATGGTCACTATTCGTACAGTTCAAACATTTTTCTGGGTTATTTCTGGCTTGGCTCATT
>JAFGDI010000293.1 GCA_016932145.1 Sedimentisphaerales bacterium | reverse complement strand
TATCCAGAGCAAAACTATATATTATATTGAGAAAAAAAATGGTAATGCCCAGTGGCAAAATCAGCATAAACCCAGAAAGCATCTTCTTTTTTATGCCTCTTAAAATCCTGTTCCTGGCCATATCAACCTCTATCCTGCCTAAGTGCCTTTTATATGCGTACCCGGGCCTGACAGCATCTCTGCCCCCTGCCCAACATTACTAAATTCTCTTGAATCCCCCCCCCAAAAAAAAACAGTTCCGCCATACCTGACGAAAAGCCAACTGCGGGAATCGAACCCGCGACCGCGGCTTTACGAAAGCCGTGCTCTACCAGCGTGAGCTAAGTTGGCACCTGGAGTTACATATCTGTCCACCCCAGAGTCAATATGCTATCAGAATTTGGGAAAATGTCTAACATTTTCCCGTCAGGAACAAGAGCATATACCTTAAATAATAACTGAGTTCAACTGGGCCGACCTTTAAGCTGTATTAATAAAAAAAGATGCACCCTGTAAAAAGAGTACATCTTTAAGCCAAAAAGGGAGAATGCCAACTGATCTTCGCGGTGATAATGATCAGCTTCTGGCTGGCAAAATTATGTTTTCGTAGTTTTTAAGCTCATTAATAAAGTCAAACCCGACCGGTACGCCGGCTTCGAGGCAATATTGATCCCAGATAGCGCCATAAGGCAGAGTTTTAAGCTCTTCCTGTATCGCCAGTCTGGCAGTATAATCCCCGGCCAGCTCAGCCTGCCTGAGAGTCTCTGTCGGCTCAAGTAAAGCAATTAACAAAGCCTTGATCATGCAGCGAGTACCTATTGTCCAGGCAGCGATACGGTTTATACTGGCATCGAAAAAGTCCAGACCAATATGCGTCCGAGTCAGGAAATCGCCTGTAACCAGCTCGCGTGCTATCGCCCGCAATTCATCATCGAGAATGACCACATGGTCGCTATCCCAGCGGATCGGCCGACTGACATGCAAGAGCAGCTCCGGAATAAAATTCAATATTGAAGAGATCTTATCTGATATCACCTCAGTAGGGTGGAAATGACCACTGTCGAGGCAGAGCAGTTTTTTGCGGGAAAGAGCATAGCCCATATAGAACTCATGAGAGCCAACAGTATAGCTTTCAGCGCCAATGCCAAAGAGCTTAGACTCAACAGCATCAAGATTACAGTTGGCAGGCAGTTCCCGGGCAAATATTTTATCCAGAGAATCAGTAAGTCTCTCTCTGGGTGCTTTCTTATCGGCCGGTGTGTCCTTAAAGCCATCAGGTATCCAGACATTGGTAACTGCCGGAGTGTTTAATTGACGACCCATCTGAGCTGCTATCTCGCGACAGGCAATACCATGTTCAATCCAGAACTGGCGAATACCGCTATCGGCATGGCTCAGGGTAAAGCCATCGGCAGCTTTCGGATGAGAAAAGAAAGTCGGGTTAAAGTCGAGCCCCATCTGATTGTCTTTTGCCCAATCGACCCAGCTCTGGAAATGGTCAATAGATATCTCATTTCGATCAACGAACTTACCGCCATTATCCAGATAGCAGGCATGCAGATTCAGCCGATGCTGACCGGGAATAAGCGAAAGGGCCTTTTCTATATCAGCTCTGAGCTCAGATAAAGTACGCGCCTTACCCGGATGCGACCCCGTCGCCATTATACCGCCGCCAGTCAGCTCTGAACCAGCTCGTTCAAAGCCGCCTACATCATCACCCTGCCAGCAATGCAAAGATATGCTGATCGCACGCAGTTTTTGCATTGCGACATCGGAATCAACCCCCAGGGCGGCATATTGCTCTTTAGCTATTTTGTATCTCTCTTGGATCATTTCAGCGTAAACTACCTTCCATTTGTACCAGTGACAAAAATCTCTGCCGGTAACTCTCTATCATATCAAAACCATCTGGCCTGATAACGGCCAGCTTATTAATCATCAAAGCAACCTCTAACTCATCTGGCGACTTTCCTTGCAAAGCAGCCAGAGCCAGCAGAGCCGCACCCAGTGCTGTCGCCTGCTCTATATCAGTAGTATATATCTCGCTATCGGAATACATAGCGGCTAATAACTGCAAGTATGGCTGATTAAACCGGAACCCACCTTCGATAAATATCTTATCGCCGGGACAATAACCAGCCGCTTCCAGAGCACAGTGGGTCTGCATTACCAGCGAAGCGGTAAGAACCGCTACGGCCATTTCATAATCTGCAAAAAAGTTAATTACCTCAGGGTTTGAACTATAGCGGTCAAACGGTATAATATCTCCGTTATCAACTACTCGCGCCTGAATATCAGGGAACATACCAGCACCTTTTACTACCGACGGCAAAATAAAGCAACTGGCAGAGTTAAACACCTGCCTGTACAGTATGACATCAAGGTCAGGCAGGTCACTGCGCCCATGCAGTTTTTTTAACATATCCATATAAGTCTGGTATTCCAGGCCACCCATAAAGACAGAGGTCTTTACCGGAGAGTTAAATACATCTTGATTATAAAATACCGTCTTACCTATCTCACTCTGGTCAAATGATATCTCGCCAGCCGGCTTCATAACCACGCACCAGGTACCGGTTGAATTAAGCACAAAATCATCAGTCTGTGTCAGCAGATAGGGCAATAGTGACGAATTGGAATCATGCACACCTATCGTAACTAAACAGGCAGGGTTAACTCCTGTAGCACTGACGATATCAGGAGTGACAACACCCAGTACCTCCCATGAATTGGCTATGCGACCGGGTAGCTTATCGGCAATACCCAGCTCCTCAGCCAGCCTGGAATAAGCATTATTTTCATGGTCATATAAATATGAATGACAGCCCAGCATAGTTGGCTCAGCGGCTATCTGACCAGTAAGTTTATAGCCAAAATATTGCGGGTACATCACAATATGCTTCGTCTGGCCCATCTGGTCTGGATAATTTTCATTCCAATAAAATACCATTTTGGCGAAATTCACCATTTCGCCGATCTGGGCAGTAGCTGTTTGGCCCTGAAGCTCTGCCCTGCTGCCAAACCGCTCAAAAAAGCTATTATCAAAAAC
>JAFGDI010000292.1 GCA_016932145.1 Sedimentisphaerales bacterium | reverse complement strand
CAGTTAACTCTGCAATCTATGTAAACACTGTGAACGGTTACAAAATATCAAAATTAAATAGAGAATATCATTATGTCTGAAAAAACAGCTAAAGCAAATTCGCCCGAAGCCTTTGGGGCTTTTGTTCGCGGACTATGGCAGGAAAACGCTATTTTCCGGCAGGTATTGGGTATGTGCCCGACCCTGGCGGTTACCGGCGAAGTTAAGTCGGCCCTTACTATGGGACTGGCTACTACTTTTGTGCTGATCTGCTCGAATATTTCCGTTTCTCTCATGCGCAATCAGCTCGTCGGCCATTTACGCATTCTTATGTTCACGCTGACCATTGCGGCCTTTGTGACTATCGCCGATCTGAGCTTGCAGGCTTTTCTGCCGGAAATGTCAGATAAACTCGGGCCTTTTGTCCCTCTGATTATCGTTAACTGCCTGATCATTGGCCGGGCCGAGGCCTGTGCCAGTCGCAAAGGGCCGGTAGTGAGCTTCATGGACGCTCTGGGTATGGGGCTGGGCTTTACCCTGAGTTTGTGCCTGCTGGGCTGTGTCAGGGAGATACTTGCTGATGGCTCAATTATGGGTATGGTCTTAATGCCCGAGAGTTTTGTACGCTGGAATGTTATGAAACTGCCTGCCGGTGCTTTTATGACTCTGGGTATTATGCTGGGTATTAACAATCATCTTAATAGAAAAAAATAACACGCTTTTGCTGATTATTTGAGGTTTTTTTTATGTTAGCAACTATTGGTGAACAGATAAGCGAGCTGGCCCTGGTTTTCATTTCCATTGCGGTTGTGAATAATCTGGTATTGACCAAGTTCCTGGGTATTTGTCCTTATATTGGTGTATCTCGCCGAATTGATATGGCTTTTGGTATGGGCTGCGCTGTGACTTTTGTCATGACCATCAGTGCTGCACTTACCTGGCTGGCAAGTTATTTACTGGGCAGGCTGGAACTCAGTTTCCTTAATAATATAGCCTTTATTATGGTTATTGCCTGTATGGTTCAGCTTGTGGAAATGTATGTCCGCAAGTTTTTTCCGCCGCTGTATAAGAGTTTCGGTATTTTCCTGCCCCTTATTGTAACTAACTGTGCTATTCTGGGCTGCTGCCTTTTTATCGGCCTGTGGGAATATGATTTCCTCGAGGCTATAACCGCCGGTTTTGGCGGCGGGGTTGGCTTTACTCTGGCGATCTGTATTATGGGCGGTATCAGGGAGCGGCTGGAAAGTGCCGATGTTCCCGTTTCGCTCAGAGGTGCGGGCATAACCCTGATAACCGCTTCGATCATGACCCTGGCCTTTATGGGCTTTTCCGGTATGGTAAAGTAGAGACGCATGATTATGCGTCTCATATCTGAGATAATGTGTAACCGTTTAAGGTTATAGTAATAAGTAACAAGAAATAAGAAATAAGCTCTCGATTCTCGCTCCGCTCGAAGCTGTCTGATTTTATGGCGAGCCATTGCGAATAAATGGGAAATTTAGCTGTTCTTATATGTTGCGAAGCTTTTAAAATAGGTCCCGATTGTTGAGGTAATCTGAAATCCCGATAAACATCGGGGCACATCGGGACACCTGAGCTTATTTCTTATTTCTAAAAAAACCACTGAGTCGGACGGTCGCTTACAGTCTTGAGCTGTAAGAGGAAAGTCCGGGCAGGAAAGGGCAAGGTGACGGCTAACAGCCGCCGGGGGTGACCCCAGGGACAGTGCAACAGAAAATATACCGCCGATGGGTCTTAATCGGCCACAGGTAAGGTTGAAATGGTGCGGTAAGAGCGCACCGCGGGCCTGGTAACAGAGCCCGGCATGGTAAACCCCACCTCCTGCAAGATCAAGCAGGATCGAGTGCCGGCCCGGCACTATGAGATCCGGGTAGATCGCGCTGGCCTTGTGCCAGGAGCTGGCAGGTAACTGTCAGTCAAGTTAAATGACCGTCAACCGCTCCGCGGTGACAGAACCCGGCTTACAGACTCAGTGGTTTTTTATTTTCTCCGGGCAATTACTCCTGAATCGGGGTTATTTGCCCGTATTATCCGTTAATCGACAAGTAATAATTTGCCGGTGACTATATTAAAACAAAAAGCACATTAGCCTGCCTTTTATAGCGGACTAATGTGCTTTTTTTATTATACTTCTGTTCTGCTGAAGAATCAGTGACCAGATGATATCAGATTGAGTTTCTGCATTACAGTCTTGATCTGCTCATAGCGAACCGGCTTGACCAGTATGGCATCAGCTTTGGTCCATGATCTTTCTTCTTCGGTCAGTGAATCAAACTCAACATCTGAGACCATGATCACAGGTGTGGCCGGATTCTTCTGCTTGAGATGGTATGCCAGAGTAAAACCACTGTCGGCATGGTCCAGCTTCAGGCATACTATAGCGGCATTAAAATCATTGCGAGCGATAAGCTCATCTGCGGTTTTAACATTGTCAGCGGTAATCACTTCAAAGCCATCTGCCGCCAGGGAGGCTGTTGTCGGCTTGACGAACTGACAATCGCAATCGGTTAAGAGTATTTTCTTACTCATGATATATGGTTTCCTTGTTTCTTATATCTTATTTATTATTTCTTCGCTTACTGTATTACTTCACGCTTCTGATAGTGGGTATGCAGTAAATGATGACTCTTTTCACTGAGCGGGGCACCGAGGAACTCTTTGTACAACTGCTGTATCTCAGCGTTCTTGTGCGATACTCTCAACTCTGAACAACCATCAAGGTTATACAGACAGCTCATGCGAACCATGGCCGCTTCGATATCGGTATTATAAGGCTGGCCGCCGCCGGCTATACAGCCGCCCGGACAGGTCATGATCTCTATAAAGTGATAATTCTTTTCACCGCTCTTGACCTTTTCCAGTAAGATACGCGCATTCTTCAGACTGCTGGCTACCGCCACATTGACATCAAGGTCGCCAATTTTAACTGTAGCTTCCTTTATGCCGTCCATACCACGCAGCGGCTCTATATTCAGCTCTGTCAGCTCCTGGCCTGTTATCAGGAAATAAGCAGAACGGACAGCAGCTTCCATTACACCACCAGTTGCACCAAAGAGCTTACCGGCGGTTGAACGCTCGCCAAATGGCGAATCGGCCTTTTCCGGTGTCATCTTGCTCAGGTCCATATTATACATACGGATCAGACGGCCAACTTCACGAGTGGTTAGAACGGCATCAATATCTGGAACGCCATTCTGGGTCATTTCCGGACGCTGTGCCTCGAACTTCTTGGCGGTACATGGCATTACTGACACGCTGAAGATCTTCCTGGGGTCAAGATTATTCTTCTGGGCAAAGTAGCTCTTAATGATCGCTCCCATCATCTGCTGAGGACTCTTGCATGATGATACATTTTCGATCATTTCCGGGTAGAACTGCTCAACAAACTTGATCCAGCCGGGTGAACAACTGGTAAGCTGAGGCAGGGCACCACCGTTGGTAATGCGATGTACCAGTTCTGACCCTTCTTCCATAATGGTCAGGTCAGCAGTAAAACTGGTATCAAATACATAGTCAACACCCAGTCTGCGGAATGCCGCAGTCATCAGACCGCAGATATCCTGACCGGCAGGCAGGCCAAACTCTTCTGCCAGTGTAACTGATACCGCCGGGGCATGCTGGAATACTACTGTCATCTCCGGGTCATTCAAAGCATTTACAACCTGCTTGATATGGCTTTGTTCACGCAGCGCGCCGGTAGGGCATACCAGTATGCACTGCCCGCAATTGATACAGCTTGATACATTGAGTCCTTCTTCAAAGGCACAACCAATGTGAACTTCGCTGCCGCGGTCGATAAAGTCCAGAGCACTTACTGTCTGTACTTCCTCGCAGACGCGAACACAACGACCACACTTAATGCACTTATCCGGGTCACGAACTATTGACTGACTTGAGGTGTCAACCGGCAATGAGGTCTTGGCGCCGCTATAGCGTCTTTTACGCACACCGTATTCGGCAGCCAGACTCTGCAATTCGCAATTGCCATTTCTTACACAATAGAGACAGTCATCGGGATGATCTGCCAGCAGCAGCTCTACAATTGTCTTGCGGGCACGAACCACGCGGGGGGTATGTGTCTTTATTTTCATTCCCTCACTGGCCGGGTACGCACATGAAGGTATCAGGCCGCGAGCGCCTTCAACTTCGACTACACACATACGGCAGGCACCGCTGGGAAATAAATTGCTCATATGGCACAAGGTAGGTATGTTGATACCAGCAGCTCTGGCCGCATCCAGGATCGTATCTCCCGGCTTGGCCTCTACTACCTGATTATTAATT
>JAFGDI010000291.1 GCA_016932145.1 Sedimentisphaerales bacterium | reverse complement strand
TTTACAAAGAGCATGGCGTGCGTAAATATGGTTTCCATGGCACAAGTCATGGCTATGTCGCCAAAAAGGCGGCCAAGCTGCTGGATAAGCCTTTTGACCAGTGCAAAATAATCACCTGCCATATTGGTAATGGTGGTTCTATAACAGCATTTGACAATGGCAAAGTTGTTGACACTTCTATGGGCATGACCCCGCTGGAAGGCATTATTATGGGTACTCGCAGCGGAGATATCGACCCTGCGGTATTGCTGTACTTAATGGAGAAACTCCAGATGAACGGCAAACAGATCAATGACCTGCTCAATAAAAAGAGTGGTATGCTGGGTCTGTGCGGCGTTTCTGACCTGCGTGATGTACACAAGCTGGCACAGTCTGGCGATCAGGATGCCCAAAACGCACTGGAGGCCTTTAACTACCGTATATTGAAGTATATTGGTGCTTATGTCGCAGTACTTAATGGCGTTGACGCTATAGTATTTACTGCCGGCGTAGGTGAAAATGACTGGATAATCAGAAGAGATATAATCAATAGTCTTTCTTATCTGGGCATTAAGCTGGATGAAGAACGCAATAAAAAGCACGATATACACCTGACCACCCCGGATTCAAAGGTACAGGTATTCCGAATTCCGACCAATGAAGAACTGGTAATCGCTCAGGAAACCTATCGGATCATAAAAGAACAGCTATGCACTGCTAAGTAATCAGCCGTTCCGGCGGCCTGATTTTTTCAGGCAACTGATAATAAAATATGCTATAATAACAGGACAGGCCGTTCAAGGGTTTGTCCTGTTTTTATTGGTATATTAGTTCAGGATCACAATATTGAAAGTTGACATAAAATATCAGGTACCGCAAGACCGGTCAGCAAGAGAAGCTATCAGGGAACAAGTTGAGCAGTGGTTTGCTATAAATAAGCCTCTTGCCCCTGTTGAGTTTGGCACTCTGGGAGAACTGGCATATCAGTTTTGCCAGGTAACCAAAACAGATGCTGTCTGGTTGGCCTATGTAATGATCCTGATGAATAATTCAATATGGCAGGACCATCTATCTGGTGTGCCAGTGGCAAAGCGGCTACTGCTGTTGCCGAAATGTCTGGCTAGTTCACAACAGTGCCACGGCCAGTTTGATCAGATCGGTTTACTGTGTGCCAAATGCGGTGCATGCAAAATCCCCCAGATTGAAGAGCTTGCCGGTAAACTGGGCTATGTGAGCATGATAGCTGAAGGCTCACCGATCGTAGCCGAGCTGGTTCGTTCCGGCCAGATAGCCGGGATTGTAGGCGTAAGCTGTCTGGAGTCGCTGGAGAAGGCCTTCGGTCATATTAACAATGCTGCCATACCAGCTATAGCCGTTCCCCTGCTGACAGATGGCTGTAAAGATACGCAAATAGATCTGGAGGAATTAAAACAAGCCTTAGAACTTCCCTTCAATCCCTTGTATAGTCAGCCAGATTATAAACAACTAGCAGATAATGTAAGAGATTGGTTCAATATAGAGCGATTAGCCAGGATCACAAATACCGACCTAAATAATGCCGGTCAGACCGAAATTAAATCTCTGGAATATATTGCCGGTGAAGGCAAAAGATATCGGCCATTTATTACCGCGGCAATATTTTCGGCCCTTTCGCCAGGCGATCACTGGGAAGTGCTGCCAGAATATGTACAAAATACGGCCATAGCCGTAGAATGCTTCCATAAGGCATCCCTGGTCCATGATGACATAGAAGATAATGACACTCATCGTTATGACAAACCTACGCTTAATGCCATACATGGTAATGCCTTTGCCATTAATGCCGGCGATTTCATTATAGGCTGCGGCTATAGCATTCTGGGGCAACTAACTGTTGAGCCAGAGATAAAACTGGCAATAATCAATGAGATCGCCTGTGCTCATCAGAAACTGACTATTGGCCAGGGCATGGAATTTGAGTTAAAAGAGCAACGGCAAACAGTGGAAAAGGTAATCAATATTTTCAGGGCCAAAACATCACCGGCTTTCAGGGCGGCTCTCAAATGCGGTGCTTATCTGGCTAAAGCTGACCTTGAAACATTAAAGGTACTTGATGAGCTAAGTGACCTGCTGGGTGTAGTCTATCAGATAAAAGATGATACCGACGATATAGAGCAGGATAAAAATTCGATATCTATACTCAAATGCTATGAAAATATCAGCAATACGGAAAAGATCGAAAAAGCCCAGGCATTACAGCGGCAATACACAGAACTCTGCCGTAACAAACTGGCAGAGATCAGTCATTCACGCCTGAAAATACTGCTGGCCAGGATAATCGATAAGATAACCGGCTAAGCCGCCCTGTCGCCTGAGGTTCCTGACGGCGGAGATACAAAGGTAGTAACCGTTCACACGGCTACAGTAACAAGTAACAAGAAACGCAGTGTTGCGTAGCATAAACAAGTTGAGGTAATCCGAAATCCCGAGTATCGGGGTTAAGGTTTAGCTTTTAGCGAGGTTGTTTTAAGCAGGCTTTGCCTGCAATAAAAAATCAGACAGCTTCGAGTCCCGAATATCGGGACGAGAATCATGAGCTTGTTACTTGTTACTAAACAAGTTAGTTTTCAGTTAACTCTGCAATCAATGTAAGCACTGTAAACAGTTACCAAAGGTATCTATTCTGCCATTTCCTTTTTGATCCAGGGCCAGTAATAGGCGGTATAGACCCAAATAGATATAGTATTTATCAACATGCCGGCTGCTTCTGCTGTATAGATAAGCCATTTGGGTATAGCTATCCAGTTAGCCGGGCATTCCAGATAATAAAACACCATGCAGATAACGGGGAAGGAAATAAGCGTGCGGGCTTTGCCTGACCAGTTGGCTTTGGCATCGACATTGTATAAGGCACCTACCGAACGCAGAAAAGAGACCCATTGATCGCGCAATAAAAATAAGATAGCCAGAGCCAGCAAGAGTCTGGCATGGAAATCATCATTTCGTAGCCCGGCCAGATATACCAGCATAGGGAAAGCGGTCAGATAAAAGACTTTATCTGTGAGCGGGTCAAGATAACCGCCAATACGGGTAACAACCTGGAATTTTCGGGCGAAATAGCCATCAAAAAGATCTGTCACCGCACTGAGTATCATTGAAGCAAAAGCCAGAATAAACCAGCCAGTAGCCATCTGATGGCGTTTCTCGCTCATTGCCAGCACAATGATCAGCGTGAGAACAATAAGAGGCATGCGCCCCCAGGTGAGAGCCTGAACAAAGATATACTTTCCCCGTTT
>JAFGDI010000290.1 GCA_016932145.1 Sedimentisphaerales bacterium | reverse complement strand
TAAATAAAACTAGTATCGAGCGAAGCGAGAAACCTGAGCTTATTTCTTGTTTCTTATTACTCTTGGTTGCGGCTTGACCGCCCTAAGTTTTATTGTGGTACAAAGGCAGATATTGAATTATTCCAGGTCGGCGGGCACTTCGGAGTATGGTATGGCGGGTAGTACGGGGAATTTTGGTTGTTCGATTACGCGCATTGATTTCCATTTGCCACAGGCGAAGCGGAAGTAAAATACGCCGGCTAAGAGGCAGACAAAAAGCGTAAGAGCTATCCAACTGAGATAGAGGCCATTACCCGGTCCGATATGATTTTCGGTGAGCAGAATAGTAGGCAATACCATAACCCCCCAGCACAGACCCAGCGAACAGAACATAACAAAGCGAGTGTCACCCGCCCCTTTAAGTGTGCCGGCAAAGACGATATTGCCGGTGTCAAAAATGCAATACAAAGCTACAAACCGCAGCAGAATAATAACAACTGGTCTGACCTCTTCAAAAGTTATACCGCCATCGGCACCTGAACCCATAGATGCAAAGGGTATAAGGAAAAAGTCATAACATAAAACGAAGCCCAAAGCCATTACAATCATATAAGCAAAAGAAAGAATGCAGGCAGACCAGGTGGCGCGTACCGCCTCATCTGGCTTATCGGCACCCAGGGCATGGCCGGTAACAGTAGAAATAGCAATCCCCAGACCGATCATAGGGAAAAAGGCCAGATGATTAAGCTGAAAAGCCATATTACTGGCCGCAAGTTCGAGATTTCCCAGGCGGCCGACAAACATAATAAAGAGTGTAAAACCGGCGACATCGAGCAGGAAATGGAACCCGTTAGGGCAACCGAATTTAATAAGACGGCCAAAGAGCTGCCAGTCCGGCTTCAGGCCGGCAAGGGTATTATATCGCAGGCGGTTTTCTCTGCCCAGGAAAAGATAAATATAGCACAGGGTGGAAAAGACAGTGGCTATGACGGTAGCCCAGCCGGCACCGGCAATACCCAATTCGGGGCAGCCATACTTTCCGAAGATCATAATATAGTCCAGGACGATATTAATAATGGTAGCAGCAACATTTATCCAAAAGACAACCCAGGTCTGACCGCGTCCGGTATAGAAGCAGGCCAGAGCCGAGTTAAGAACAGCGGGAATAGCAGAAATGCACATAATGCGGAAGTAGGTAACTTCGTATGCCTGCACTTGCTGCTCATGGCCGACCCAGCGGAAAATTTCGTCAGCATAGGGAATGAGCAAAAGCATGAACAAGCCGCCGATAATGGCGAAATAATTTGCCTGCCAGATAGAAGGGCCAACCCGATGATGCTGACCACTGCCGGTGTACTGTGCGACAAAGGTATTGGCATAGCCAGTGACACCCATAAAAAAGCAGATAAGGGTGAAGGAGGTTATGGAAGCCTGCATGGACGCGGTAAATTCCAGAGATGAATGCCAGCTAAGGAACATGCGGTCAGTGAACATCTGAACGGTATGAGCTGAAGTACTCAGGATCATGGGAATAGCAATAGCCAGCACATGAGCCATGCCCCCTGGACCACACCATCTGTTTTTAACTATTGATAGAAGCATGATTGTTCCTTTAATATGGACGGTCACAGCCCTTGAAAAGACCTGCCCAGACGATAGCTGCCATGTCCGATCAGTACAGAGTTCGTCAGAGTCAGGGGTTATATTTTAAAATGACCCAAGCCTCTCAACAGTTAGCTGTTAAACTTTTCTGTTGGAGGCTTGGGCCTCTCTAAAGAGTTGTCACCCTTAAGTGAAACTCCTTATAACCGGATTGCAGGATAAACTCCGCAGTTCCTGCGTTCTCCGGCCGGACTTTATCTGACTGGCCGTACAGACTGTGTCCGTTAAGGTACACTACTGACCTGTAATACGGCCCGGTGAGTTTCCCGGCTGCGGAGACTAATTGTGAACCAGCGAATGGCTGACCCATAAAGGGAAGTCACCGAGTTCGCAATTAGCCAAGTAGTGCCAGGACGCTCTGAGGAGTTTGGTTAGCAATAGACAGAACCGATGTGCTAGATTGTTGCAGTATCTGAGCTCTGGTCATTGCTGAACTTTCTTTAGCGAAATCAGCATCTCTGATGGTCGATTCAGCTGCGGTTACATTTTCCAGAGTAACGGTGAGCGAATTGATATTCGTTTCAAGCGTATTTTTCTGGAAGGCACCTAGCTTACCACGCAATACTGCGATATCGAGTATCGCGGAATCGACGATTCGCTGAGCGGTGTAAAGGTTTTCGCCGGTGAGGGCGTTAGTCTGTCCGCTCTTGAGAGTGTTGATATATCCGTCTTCGGCATTTCCCAGTTTATTAGGAGCTATGGACATAATACCAACTGATTCGGTATTGATCGCATCGACCTTAGAGCCGATAGCGAACTGTGCACCACCGCCGGTAACAGTAAAACTTTCCGTACCGGTAGCGAGAGCCTGAGCATCAGACAACTCGAAAGTACCTTCCAGCATACTAGTGCGGATGGTAAGGAGTTTGCCGTTTGCTATGGCAGCCGAACCATTGATGGTAGCCTGTGCATCGGAACCATAGTTCTTAGCTGAGCTTGTGACCGAACCTGCATCTCTGAGTTCAAATATAGAGTTGTTAATAGTACCGGCATTGAGCATTTCCACACTGGCATAAGCGTTAGTACCGAAGTCAACGCTTCTGAGTCTGATCTGGTCGCCATTAGTGCTTACAGCAGCAGAGATACCAGTAACTTCCTTAACGGAGTTTATGCTGGCAGCAATATTAACTGCACTGGTACCAGCCGCAAAGGTTAGCTCAGTGTTACCTCTGTTAGAACCGATCTGAATAGCTGCGGCAGTCAGCAGAGTAGTGTTGACTGAGAGCATCAGATAGCCGGTGTTAGCAGAGGCGATGACATTGACATCAACCGACATCGGAGCGCCATCGATGAGTTTAGCCTTATCGATCTGGTAGTCCTGGATGAAGTTTGCATCTACACCAGACAGTACATAGTCAAGGTTACCGTTGAGGAGCTTAATACCCTCAAACTCGGTGGCGTTGGCTATACGCTGAATAGTATTGATCGCAGAGTCAACCTGGAGCTGATTAGCGTCCAGTTCCTCTTCGGACATACCGCCGGTGTTGGCGTTCTCAATCAAGAGACCACGAATGTCGATCAGCAGAGCGGATACTTCATTAAGAGCACCTTCGGCTGTTGCGATTACATTCATCGCTCTTTCAGAGTTTTTGATACCTGATTCCAGACCTTTCATTTCTGAGCGAATTACCTCAGAAGCGATAAGTCCGGCGGGATCGTCCTTTGCGGTGTTGATTCGCAAACCTGTTGACAGCCGCTGCAGGCTGGTGCTGAGTGACTTGTTGTTCTTCGCAAGAGAACTCAGTCCATTCAAAGCTGAAATGTTAGTATTTATACGCGTCATGGTTTATCCTCCGTGACAAGGCAGGCTCTTGCCTGTCCACACAAACAGATCGATATTCCTGTAATTTCGTCCTGGTCCGATCTGTCAGGATTTAAGCGATTCCTGCAAAGTGCCTTAGCATTAGAATAGAATCCTTCCTGTTGCTACCAGCACCCTTGGCCAGTTTGCTACCCACAGCGCAAGATATACACAACCTTGCCGTCCTGAAAGCTGTAGATACACAGGAATCGCCATTTACGACCACCTCTATATGCGGTGATCCTGCATTTTGATTACTTAAACGACTTGAGAATAAATACGAGATGTTTTGAAGTGGGTTCCACCACACACAACAACCGTTGCCTTTTACTCAGAAAGGCATTGTTATATGTCAGCGAAATAAAGCAGCAACTCCGTTGCAAACTCCTTTTCACAATCTGCCTGATCCTGATTGTCCAATTCCAGGATCACTGGCATGCTCATCCATGAGTCTTATTTTCCTAGACTCCAGCGAGTCTTAAGGCACTAGCATCGCAATCCGGAATTGCTTTACTTACTGTGCCTTCTTCATCGCCTTTTGTATTTCGACAATCCGTCAGAAAAACTTTAGAAAGAGCGATAATATTTTATTTTATCGTAGTGATAACGGGGATGGGACTTTGGGCGGCTCAGGAGTTATTGCTATAACTTGCTCTATTTGCAGCACTTATGAAAATATTGCCATAATAATTTTTTTTCGTCTGATAACTGCCAGAAATAACGGACCTTTAGCTGATTTTTATTTTTTTTAAGATTTTTTTAAATTTTTATAGTCCTATAACTAAAATAAAGCATCAGGCAAAAGTCAAAACAGTCGGTGCAGGCAATTAATCAGGGGGCGATAAAATGCCGATAATAGGGTAAATGCCGGTCGTACCGGGATTTAGTTGGACAGTAAGAGGATCAGTGTTTATAACTAATACTGGCAGGAATCAGATGTTAAAGTCCACTAGCTGGCAATCAGAAAGAGTAACAGCAGAGTAAGAATAAAGACATAAAGCATATCTGCTGATTCCAGGTTTTACATAATATGAAAAATATCAGATCAAAACTAATATCGATAGTCGTGCCGATGTACAATGAGCAGGACAATGCCCTGGAGCTGGTACGGCAGATAACGGCAGTAGCCCAGAGTAATGAGCTGGAATATGAGCTTATTTTGGTAGATGACGGCAGTAAAGACCAGACAATGGCCCGTCTGATCGAAGCCCGCGAGATGTACGATAAAAGCGGTGAGCATATCCGGATAATAGAGTTTCGACGCAATTTTGGTCAGACGGCGGCGATTTCTGCCGGGTTCAAATTTGCCCGGGGTTATGTTGTTATACCCATGGACGGCGATCTGCAGAATGACCCGGCGGACATACCCCTGCTGCTCAAGAAGATGGAAGAAGGCTTTGATGTTGTCAGCGGCTGGCGGGTGAATCGTCAGGATAAAGCCCTGAGCAGGAAACTGCCATCCAAAATCGCCAACCACCTTATCGGCAAAATAACCGGCGTACACCTGCATGACTATGGCTGCACGCTGAAGGCCTATCATTGCGATGTGGTTCGACAGTTAAAACTTTATGGCGAGATGCACCGTTTCATACCGGCGATCGCCAAATGGTCCGGAGCGAATGTTACCGAGATACCAGTTAACCATCGGCCGCGAATATATGGCGTAGCGAAATATGGTCTGGGCCGGACCTGGAAAGTAATGCTCGATCTGTTAACCATAAAGTTTCTGGGCACATTCAGTACCCGTCCGATCCATATATTCGGAGGTATGGGCCTGTTGTCATTATGCGGCTCAACGGTGAGCGCTCTTTATATGATCTATCTTAAGATATTTGAGGAAATGAGTATGAGCCGCAGCCCGTTGCCGGTGCTGTCTGCTATGCTGATGATGATGGCAGTGCAGTTCATGCTCATGGGACTGCTGGCTGAGATGCAATGTCGGACCTATCACGAGGCTCAGGCCAAGCCGACCTATGTTATCAGAAATATAATAGAAAGTGATAAAATAGCCCAAGAGGAAGAAGATACCGACGATGATCAATGCCGATAATATGCTGACCAGTGAACAAAGTTCAAATTCTGGCAAGGGCTGGCTTTTAGCGGGCCTGATAACCTTAGCTATTGCCCTGATACCATTTTGTATCGGTAAATATTATGAGCTGAACACCAATGACCCTTTTGATAGTGCGTTGAACATATACCACAGTCATGAGATGTTGCAAGGTAAGAAGCCAGGTACAGAGCTGAACATTTCGGCTGGAGCGGGAACATTACTGGTCAATACTATCGGCGTGAGTGTTTTTGGCTATTCAGAAACCGGGCCAAAGATCATTCAGGCTATAATGCAGGCTTCGGCTCTGGCACTGGCTTTTATGGCGATCAGCAAGTTGTATGGCAATTTTGCCGCAGCAGTAGCAGTCATATTGGGCAGTTTTTATCTGAGCAGTCAGCCATACGCCAAGTTTGGCAATGTTAAAGATCAGTATATGATCGCCTGTATGATATTGGCAGTGAGTAGTTTTATCTTTTACGAGCTGAAGCAAAAACGAGCCTGGCTGCTGGCAGCGGGTGCATTTGCCATTAATAGCTGGTATTTCAAGCCGACTGGTTTTTCCTTTGCGATTGCCTTGTTTACCTATCTGGTAATAACGGTTCTTATGCGTCAGCGAGGTGTAAGGCAGTTTGGCAGAGAGCTGGCCGGTCTATGCTATGGTGCTGGCGTGGGTCTGATACCGCTATTGCTGTTTTATCTCTGGCTGGGTAAGCCATCCTCAATATTAATGAGATTTCCGGGTAATCTGGTAACGATAATACTGGTAAGTATTGGTTTGGTTAAAATCGGCCGGCTCTCAATGCAGCATATAAAGGTGGGCGTAAAAAAGATCAATAGCAAACTGGCTCTGGCTGGTATTGCTTCGGTAATACTGGTTCTGGCAATAACAGCAATGGTTTATGCCCGCATGGGTCAGAGCGAATTTTTCCTGAGAGATATCTGGGGCTATAATTTTATCGCCGGGCTTTGTAATGATGCCAGTCATTTTCTGGCAAACTTCAGAAAGAGTATATATAGTTTACTGTTCAGCAGTGATGGCTATGTAAGCGGCAGTCAATCGGTAAGCACCTTTGCTACACAACTGGCTGATGTATCGAAATATTCTCATAGTTTTGTAATTATGATCGGTCTGGCACTGGCAGCGATAGTCTGGTATATGGTCGAAAAGATCAAGAGCAGGAGCAGCGGCCCGGCCCCATACGATATTGCCGGCAATATATTCATACTGCTGGCGATCTGGTGGCTGCTGGACATGATCTTTGTCTGGATATCACCGCGTGCATATGTGCAGTATTTTCTGGCCCCTAACGGTTCGGGCATGTTTTTGGCCGGCTATATTATCAGTCGGATATGGAATAAGAGAGCCGGGGCCTTATTGACAGTGGCTATCGGCTGGCTGGCAGTTGAGATCATTACTGCGAGCTGTTCAATAGCTGATGTCAGTAGAGTGAATCTGACATTCGGTATAATAACACTGCTGGTTGCTGCTGGCTATACTATAACCAAAAGCGGCGTATTTACCCGACCGGCATTTATCTCACTGCTGGTTCTGTCTGTACTGCTGGGCAATATTGGCAATTATAAAGCTATAGGCGAAAAGATTTCACAGAGTAAACAGAGCCAGGCGATGAACGGGGCACTCTGGGAGCAGATCGGCTATTATCTGCGAGATAATTCAAAGCTAACCGACACGATCTATGTCTGGGGCTGGTTTCCGGGCATATATGTAGCTGCCGAGCGGTCGTGCCCGGCGAGAATTGCCGCCTATAGCGACATGCACAGCGATTCACCGACAGCGGTAGGTAAAGTGATAAAAGCGACAGTCAAAGACCTCTCCGATAGTATGCCCCTGTATATTGTCGATTCGCAGAAAATGGATTTTCCCTTTTACGACCACCCGGTATTTGACCTGTGGCCTACCCTGCCGATGGGCTGGGGTATGGAACCTGACCGGAAATTATTAACAGCTAAAAATGAGCTGGATTATTTCTTTGCCAACTATAGCAATATTGTGAAGCAGGCCTGTATGGCTATGACCACTCGTCCTAATCGTTCCGGCGGACCATTGCCAGAGACCAAAGCCGCTGAGCTGGCCGAGCTGGAAGTGCAAAGGCATGAGGCTATGTCTCCTTTACGGGAATTTATAGTTCAATATTACAATCCCTATAAGAGATTTGGTAATATGGTTATATTAAAAAGGAAGTGAAAGTTTGTTATTTGCTGTCAGAATGTTACCGAGCTGGGGCCTGGCGTTCCCAGATAGCACTACCAGGAATATAGCGGTCATATGAAGATAATAATGCTCAATTATGAATTCCCGCCGATAGGTGGTGGTGCTGGCCAGGCACATCAGAATATACTGCATCAGTTTGCCGGCTTTGCCGATCTGGAGATAGATGTTTTGACCAGCGGTCTGGAAAAGGGCGTTCACATTGAACAGTTCTCAGATAATATCAGGATAATTCGCGTTGGCATTAGTAAGAAGAACCTGCATTACTGGCTCAAGTCAGAAGTTATCAACTGGCTCTGGCGTGCGGGCAAAGTATATCGTCAGATGCTCAAAGAGAATAAATACGAACTGGCTCATGCTTTCTTTGGTTTTCCAACTGGATATCTTCCCTATAAGCACAGCAATAAGCTGCCCTATATAATTTCATTAAGAGGTTCAGATGTGCCGGGCTATAATATTCGTCTGGGTGTGGATTATCTTTTGCTGGCTGGCCTGTTCCGCAGGATCTGGACAAAGGCAGCAGCCGTAGTAGCCAATAGTCGCGGTCTGTCAGATCTGGGTCGGCGGTTCATGCCATCGCTGGAAATACCGATCATAACCAATGGCATAGACATGCGTCGCTTTTATGCACCGGTTAATAAGCAGGTCGGCCAGCCGGTGAAGCTGCTTACCGTTTGCCGGTTGATCAGTCGTAAGCGAATCGATCTGCTGATAACCGCAGTGAAGCACTGCTGCGAGGCAGGTTGTGAAGTTGAGCTTAACATTGCCGGTGAGGGAAATATGATGGCCGAGCTGAAGTTATTGGCATTATCACTGGGCGTATCAGACCGCGTGAGATTTCTAGGTCTGGTAGAGCCAAAGGATATGCCTGAGGTTTATCGCCAGAATGATATCTTCGTGATGAGCAGTGCCCATGAAGGTATGTCTAATGCCATGCTGGAAGCTATGGCCTGTGGTCTGCCGATCGTTACCACGCATTGCGAGGGCGTTGATGAGCTTATCGATGGCAATGGCATTGTTGCCGCACCGACACCCATGAGCATAGCCACTGCGATAAAAGATATGCTTGAAGATAAGGCGGCATACGAGTCAATGCGTCACAGATCGAGCCAACAGGCGGAGAAGTTTTCATGGCAAAGCACTGCTGACAATTACTATCGGCTGTATCAATCGATAATATAGCCTGCATAAATCAGAATATTTTATCGCATATCGGTCGGTAAGATTTGTATTTGCCTGATAGCTTAACTGTTGCTATACTCAAAAGCATGATGAAAACAATGGCAGAAAAAGAAGATAAGTTGCAGCGCTCGCTGGGTATATTTGATGCGACCATGATGGGCCTGGGCTCCATAATAGGTACGGGGGTTTTTGTCAGTATTGCGATCGCAGCGGGTTATGCCGGTGCAAATGTAATATTTGGCGTGGTGCTGGCGGCATTGCTGGCCTTATGTAATGCCCTGAGCAGTGCCCAATTGGCGGCTGCGTGCCCGGTAAGTGGCGGCACATACGAGTACGGCTATAAATATATACATCCTTACGCCGGGTTCATTGCCGGTTGGCTTTTTCTGGCGGCCAAGAGTGCGTCTGCGGCAACAGCGGCTCTGGGGTTTGCTGGTTACCTCTGTTATAGTCTGGGCATAAGCGACATGCTGGTAATACCAATTGCTGTGCTGGCCTGCATGACACTCACCCGCCTGATAACCAGGGGTATTAAACGCTCGAGTATCGCTAATACTATTATTGTGGCTGTGACGCTGGGCTCACTGTTATATTTTATCTTCAGCGGCATAGGGCCAGCGTTCAATAATGGCAAGTCATATCTGACCTTTGCCTTTCCTCAGAATTTTGGTGCCTGGCATAACTTTCTGAATGCTACGGCTCTTATCTTCGTGGCTTTTACCGGCTATGGTCGTATCGCCACGATGGGCGAAGAAGTGCACGAGCCGAAACTGACTATTCCCCTGGCCATACTTTCGGCATTGGCTATTTCAGCCCTGATCTATATCGCAGTTGCAGTAGTGGCTATCGGCTCGACCGGCAGTGATGCCCTGGCTGGTTCTGTGGCTCTGACGGCGGCCCCGCTGGAAACCGCAGCAGTGAATTTTTCCCGACCGGCAGCACGCTATGTTATTGCTATCGGTGCGATCACTGCTATGCTGGGTGTATTGCTGAACCTGATATTAGGGCTGTCACGCGTCCTGCTGGCTATGGCCCGGCGTAATGATATGCCTGAATTACTCACCGAAATAACACCGGCCACCGGCTCGCCCGATAAAGCGGTTATTACTATCGGTTTTATCATTACCGCCATCGCCGCGATCGGCAGTATAAAACTCGCCTGGTCGTTCAGTGCTTTTACCGTTTTGATCTATTATGCGATAACAAATCTGGCCGCCCTGCGTATGCCCAAAGCTCAGCGATTATATTCGCCCTTCTTTGCCTGCACCGGTCTGATCGGCTCTCTGACACTGGCGTTCTGGATCGACCCGATGATCTGGTTCTCCGGCCTGATACTGATAGCCCTGGGCCTGATCTGGAAAACCCTGATCAATTCAAACTCAGCAGAAAAATAAGTGTACGGGTAATCGCTTACGAGTACGGTTTTTCCACATTATACATACTTCTGCAAACTGCCAGGTTCGGGGAGGTGGCTCTGGTGTAGTATCTCACCCCAGGTGTCAAGCTGCCAGTGTCCGTTTTTTACGCTTACCCTGTTGATACTGCCATTGAACAGGGAGTGATGACGAGGGGTATCGGGAGCCAGTGCCAGCACGAAATTGAAGATCGAGCTGAGCGTTCCGCCGTGCGCTACTATCAATATGGTCTGACCCGGATGGCGAGCTGACACCGTTTCAAGTGCCGCTTTACAGCGGTCATGTCGCTGGCGGATACTTTCACCTTCGGGTATAGCATAATCTGGTCCGCCCTGTAAAAACTGATGCGCTACTTGCGGGAACTTTTCTGCCAGTTCAGCTAAGGTCAGCCCCTGTCCGATACCGCAATGGCGTTCGCGGAAGCCCGGCTCCAGGTCAACTGGCAGGTCCAGAACTCGCCCGATCTCTTTGGCTGTATCAGCGGCGCGTGACAGATCGCTACTGTATATTCGGTCGATTCCCCGACCCACTAAAGCCAAAGCAACCGCCTGCGTCTGCTTCAAACCAGCTTCATTGAGCGGAATATCCAGCCAGCCCTGCATTCGCCCTTCAATGTTCCAATTGGTTTCACCATGGCGTACGATATATATCTTTGT
>JAFGDI010000289.1 GCA_016932145.1 Sedimentisphaerales bacterium | reverse complement strand
GAAGAGTTTCTGGCCAGCCAGTGAACCAACAGAACGCAGAACATCAGAAAATACACAATTATCCCGCTACCGCCGGGCATCGGGCCCAGACCATTACCACCGGCCATAGCCACTACTTGGGTTAAAGCCATCTCCATATCTGTAGCTCGGAAGAATACCCAGGCGAAACAGACACAGAAAAAGGTCAGCAGAGCCAGAGCATATTGCACCGGAATTTTTCGCCACACAGGATTATCTGACCACTTAAATTGCTTTACAAGTCGTTCTGCCATCAAAAAACAGCCGTGCAGGCCGCCCCAGACAACAAACAGCCACGAAGCACCATGCCAGAGCCCACCCAAAAGCATAGTCAGCATGAGATTTACATAAGTACGACAACTACCCCGGCGATTACCACCCAGCGATATATACAAATAATCCCTGAGCCAGGTTGACAGGCTGATATGCCAGCGATTCCAAAAATCAGAAAAACCAACCGCGGCATAAGGGAACCGGAAGTTATCTGGCAAGGCGAAGCCCAGACATAAGGCCACTCCGATGGCACAGGTTGAATATCCGGAAAAATCACAAAAGATCTGACCGGCAAATGCCAATACGCCAGCCCAGGCCTCCAGCAGGCCAGGTTTTGAGATTTCATTGAATACCTTATCGCAAACCGGAGAAAAGAATATATCGGCCAGTACCATCTTACTGAACAGACCAACAACCATCAGAATAAGCCCCCAGCCTAACTGGTTAGAGTCAGCATTTTTATGGCTGGTACATTGCGGCAGGAAATCAGTTGCCCGGACGATCGGCCCGGCAACTAACTGCGGGAAAAATGTTACATACAAAGCATAATCAATAAAGCTATGCCATTGCTTTGTCTTGCCGGTATAGACATCAATCGTATAGGACATTGTCTGAAAAGTATAAAAGGATATACCCACCGGTAAGATAATACTCATCGCCGCTGGCTGCCAGACAAAACCAAAGCTATTAACCAAGACAGCGAAGTTGTCCAGAATAAAATTACCATACTTAAAATAGAACAGCATGCCCAGATTAACCAGCATGCTCAGGCCAAGTAAGAGTTTTCTGATATTTTTATTCCCGGACCGCGTGATACCACCGGCGACGAACCAATCAACCAGCGTAGAAATGATCAACAGCAGAACAAAAGGAGGATTCCAGGCGGCATAGAAAAGATAACTGGCAATTAATAGAAATAATCTGCGAACATGCCAGCTACCAGACCATCGGCAAGCCAGCAGGACGACCAGCATAAAGATAATAAATGAATAGGAGTTAAATAACATAGCTATCAGGCAATATCGTTAATATGCTCTTTTTCTTTTATTTTACAATATACCTGAAAATAATAGGTCATCTTCACGACGGCAAACATAAAACCTACTTTACCATCCATAAAGCCAAACTTAAATATATACGAGTATATAAAATAAAACAGGCCAGCGAATGGGCTGTTCAGTAGTCGGTATTTTAATTTACGACGAAAAGTCAGGCTGTTCCAGATTTTTCTATTTTTGCGAACAGAATAAAACAGGCCAGCTTCCCAGGATGAATAATCATTATGTTTCTCAATATAAGCGCTGAGTCCCTTGCCATCATTATGAATGATGGGGGCATTAATAACCCCAACTTTCCCCTCAACTATCAATGGTTCATGCACTTCTATAGGAAGTTGCGACCAACGAACCTCGCCAGTATATTCATATTGACCAAAACCCAGCCGCAACAGAGCGATTTTACGAAATTTATCTCCAAATCGTAGCTGTTTACCCATAAAATAATTATCAAAATTAAGCCAGAAACCATTACAATCGGTTCTGGCAATAGTATCTTTCAGCTCCTGCCTGAAACTGTCAGTAAGAAACTCATCGGCATCAACAAACAGTACCCATTCATTATTGAATGAATGGTTTTTCAATATCCAGTTGCGTTTTTTGGGATATTTACCGTTCCAGCAAAAATTAACCACCCGCACATTGGAAAATTGCTCAGCTGCCTGTACGGTACCATCATTACTGCCTGAGTCAACGACAATAACCTCAGAAAAGTCTTGCAGATTTTCCAGACAGGCAGCGATATTCTTTATCTCATTAAAAACCGGAACCACTACGGAAATAGGAATCATCTCTTCTCGTATCCTCTTATAATATCTTCAATCTCAGAACATCTCGTATGTGGCACTGCCAGTGTATTATACACTGCCATATCAATCCTGCCGGCCTGAAAATTCTCCAGGTCATACAACACATATCCATTTTCCCGTAACAAAGCCGAAACTTCAATAGCAAGAAAATCCCTAACCTCACAGATTATCAGCGGTTGATACTCAGCTAATACTTTTTTGGCGCCATTTAGCACAGAAAGCTCTGCACCTTCAACATCAATCTTAATAATATCGGGGCCGTCAAACTTCTCCAGCAGACTATCAAGGGTCAGAGTACAAACCCAGTTACAGGCGAGAATTTCCCCAACCTGCGTAGAACCCTTCGAAGTCTCGATATAGTTGGCACATCTTCCGTTCCCGGCAATATTAAGCCTGAGCAAACTATTGGAATCCGAAACCGCTGCCGGGATAATCGCAACCGGAGCACAACTCTCATCCTGAATATCTCTGCTTTTCTGCAAAATTTCTACCAACATAACATCAGGCTCAAGGGCCACCACCTTACCGGTCCTACCAGCCTTAAAGGCACTGACAAAGCTAAACACCCCAATTTTGGCACCAATATCCCAGAACAAGTCGCCTTTCCTGACAAACATATCAGCGGCATCAAACAAATCCGACATCCCGGCAATATCATCCATATTATGCCTTAGATACCCCAAGGCCGCCGTCGAAGTAATATAAATACAACCTCCTCCAACACGACGGGGAAGCCTTCTTTTATACATTTTCCCACTGGTAATTCTGGCTAAGAGTTCTTTAAGCATATTTTTCTACCAAAACTGATTATTATCAAATAACTCAAACTGACCGATTATTAAGCGGACATATTGAGTTATTACTGCATTCCTGAACGGTTACTAAGATTAGAGTTTTACATTGCTCTATCTCTGCACTAAATAATCTATCATTGAATCAACCCCCACATGAAGCTGCGTTACTGACTTAAAACCTAAAGAAGTTAATGCTGCATTATTCCAAATCGTCTTCGATGGGCTTTTTGAATAATCTGCTTTATTTCTGAATTGACTTTTTGATGATATCGTTACATCACGACCAATTTTAGTTTTACAACAATCTTTTACAATCTCAGCCAATTCTAAAATTGTATAAGTCTGACCGGAACAAAGGTTATATGTTTTATCACCCCAACATTCTGTCATCAGAAATAAATTAACCGCTGCGACAATATCATCATAATGAATAAAATCTCTCTGGGGAGAACCATCGGACAGCAGGACTATCCTGCCTGTTTCAACCGCTTGCCTGCATAAATCATTGATCACAAGCTGCCAGCAATTGTTCTCTTTGAAAACCGGCTGGCCGTAACTATTAGCCAGTCGCAGGTTGACACATTCAATACGACCTGTTCTGGTAAAAAAATTACAAATCTCCTCACAAATATAATGAGTTATACCATAAACATTAACCGGTTCTGGTAAAGTTTGCTCAGAAATTATGCCATTACCGGCTTTTCCATAGACCTGGACTGTAGAAAAATATATACACCGCTTTAAATTACCTTTACGGG
>JAFGDI010000288.1 GCA_016932145.1 Sedimentisphaerales bacterium | reverse complement strand
GTGCTAATCCTGTAGCGTCTGTTGATAATTATGTTAATCCGGTCTGGCCTGATGAGTTTCCAGACCCGACGGTTATTAGACTGCCGGATGGTACATTTTATGCCTACGCCACTGGCGGTAATCTTAATGGGAAAAGATGTAATATCAGAATTCTCAAATCAAATGATCTGGTGAATTGGCAGGCTGTTGGCGATGCTGTGCCCCAGTTAGGTAAATATAACAGCATTTCTAAAAGAAATTGGGCCCCTCATGTAACTGCTTATAATGGAAAGTATTATTTATATTATTCCACAAATATGGATTATGCCTCTGAGAAGAATGAACAGGCAATGGCTGTTGCCGTTGCTGTTGCTGAGCATCCTGCAGGACCGTTCATCACTACTGATCAGCCATTGGTTTCTGGGCCGGGTTTTGAGCATATTGATCCTATGCTCTTTATCGATTCTAAAACTAATAAGAAATATCTTTACTGGGGCTCTCAAAGTCGCCCTGTACATGTACGCGAAATGGCTGATGACCTTATTAGCTTTATGCCAGGCTCGAAAACTATTGATGTGCTTGCATGTAGCGGAGATATATCCTATGAAAACCTCCTTGAAGGGCCATGGGTGATTGAAAAGTTTGGTAAGTATTATCTCTTTGTTTCGGGTAATAATTGCTGTGGTATGGAAGCTAACTATGCCGTTATGGTTGCCCGTTCTGATAGTCCGTTAGGTCCTTTTGTTAAAATGGCAGATGAGCTCGGAACCCCTGACAGTATTTGCCTCATTCGTAACGACCGCTGGTTTGCACCCGGACATAATTCTGTTATTACCGATATGGCAGGAGACCAATGGCTGGTTTATCATGCTTATGACTTTAATAAAAAGACTACTGATCCTGATGGTAAAGAGAAACTTGCAGGCAGAGAGATGCTTATCGATAAGATTATCTGGCAAGACCAATGGCCTGTAAAAATTTCACCCTCCGTTACGCCAATGCCATCACCATTATATTAACTGTCAACCTCGTAATGAAGCGTAACATCGCATCTGACGATTAGTTGTGTGTAATGCTATTGCTGCCACATGAGCAAAGCAGATGTTTCAGATAAAAAAAGGACAGCTTCGGATAATCCGGAACTGTCCTTTTATAATTTCGTTTTAGTGGGGCAAAGCGTCTATTTTAACAGCCGCTTTATTGCCAGATACGATTAGTAGCTTCTGCGACCACCGTCTCTGCCACCACTGCCACCGCGACCACCGCCGAAGCCACCGCGGCTGCCGCCACGACTGCCGCCAGCGCCACGATTGTTTTCCTGTGGCTTGGCTTCGTTAACTTTAATATTGCGACCACCGCACTCCTGGCCATCGAGGCCTTCGATTGCAGCTTTAGCTTCGTCATCAGATGACATTTCAACAAAGCCAAAACCCTTGCTTCTGCCGGTTTCGCGATCTGAGATGATATTGGCACTTTCTACCTTACCAAACTCAGAAAACCAATCCTGCAGGTCTTCACTTACAGCGTCATAACTCAGATTGCCAACATACAACTTTTTACCCATGATAAATCTCCACTTGGGCGTAATAACCTTCTTTTTACTTTCCAGGTCAGTTCGAAAGAGCAAAACATTGCCAGAGGGCCAGGTTCAACGATATAGAGAATTTAGAGTGCTATTTCGAACACCTGGCTATACTATTAACTTTAAATATACGAGAGTTCCCTATGGTTCAACTTACGGTGAGCTGTATTGCTTTCGGCTGGACTACCCGGAGAAATCCGGCAATTACAGAGAAATGGTTAATTCCAGTATCATCTTTCCAAGCGAAGGGCGGTTTTGGATCACCCGCAAAAAACATTCCCAGGAGCACTCTTTTTAACTTATTCTTTCATCTTTTCTACGCCGGGCTGTCCCGGTCATAGCTATTTTAACCCTTTAATGTAATTACCTAAAAAAAAACACTGAAGCTGATATTAAAATCAACAACTAGACTATTCATTTATCAGCTTTCATCGATATATGTAATAACTCGCCTGCATTAAAGACGCATCAGGCAAAATATTGCGTTCATTATAATGTCTATATCGGTCGATGTCAATCCAAACCAAAGAAAATTAACAAAAAAAAGTGTATTTTTTTTATTTTTGCCAGGGCTCATCTTTTATACTATGTCCTTTTAATCATTATTTAACCTTGTGTTTCATTTGCAGGTATTTCTTTGGTGTTTGATGGCCTGATTCAAATATAAGCTGTATGAAATGATAATGTTAAGCTGGTTGGGGCCTCACTAAAAAAAATATGGTCTGAAATAAAAAAAGGTAACTTAATATTTTTTTAACCTAAAGCACGCTCTGGCAAGATGTTATATGGAACTGTGTTTCCTTTTTTGTCAGCAGGAGGTGGGTTTGTGTTGTTGTAATTGTCTGTAATATAAAGAGATATGATAAAATTAAAAACTTTGACAGTTTTTGCTGATTTATTTTAATTATAACCAGCATCTGTCCGATATACCAGTTTGTAAAGAGAATACAGATAAAAAAAGAGAAGAATGTTTGTGAGTTTCTTTACTGCGGAGAAAAGAGAAGTTTAGAGAAGAATTTGCTGTAAGTTTCAAAGAAGAGTGTGGAAACAATTCTTGGGAATCCTCAGCAATCGTTATATAAGTGACATGCAATATGTTTAATATCATATTATCTGTTTAGATATTGTTATTGTGCATGTGCATTTAGTTGAACCAGACAGGAGAATGTTGTTGATGTCAAGGATCGCTATAGTTTGTATTGATGACCAGCAGATAATACTGGAATGTCTCCAGATGCAGCTTGAACGCTATTATGGAGATGACTTTATTCTCGAATATGCTAATACCGGGGTGAAAGCTCTGGCTGTAATTGATTCTTTATATGATTCCGGGGTTGAGCATGTAGTTGTGGTCAGCGATCTTAACCTTGGCGCGATCAGGGGAGATGAATTACTGAACATTGTGCATGTGAAGTATCCACAGGCTGGCAAAATATTGCTTAGTGGTTATATGCCTCATGATCTGCTGGAAAAGCTCAAAAAGAAGATAAATCTGAACGGCTTTGTCTATAAGCCCTGGGATGTTCAGGAATTAGTCAGGGTTATAGATTCAGCCGCCTGCGATATTGTAAGTTTGGGCCAGGGAGATATAAGCAGATATGCTGATATAAACCGAACTGTAACACTTTGCGTTGGTGCAGAATATCAATTACAGGAAAAGGTGCAGCAGGTTATGGATCAGCTTGACAATCAGATGGTTGTGGCCCGCGATGCAGATGAAGCTTTTACCTGTATTGACGACATAGTGGCTGATGGGGTCAGGCATCTGGTTATAGTTGCCGATTATGGACTCAGGGAAAGTGATCTGATCATTGATGCTCAGTCGCAATTTGTTTCTGTGAAATTTGTAGTATTGAATGGAACAGATGAATGTCTGGTGATTAACAACCAGGTTAAAGGTGTTAAATTAGCCGGAGTGATTGAAAATTCATTTAGCCATGATGATATACAAAAGGTAATGTCTGATGCTTTAAGTGATTGTCTGGTGTGTGTATAAAAGTATTAATTGTATAAATTAGCAAATTAACGCAATAGCGACATATTGCAATTCTGATACCATGTTTTACGCCTTAGTAGGCAAAAAGCTGACGGTGCAACGCCGTCAGCTTTTTGCACTTTAAAGGCTTGGTTTTACCAGCTTTCAATAGTCACTGTACTAAGGTCAGCTTATAGGCGTTAGCCGTTAACTTGTTGAAGTTAAAATAAGTTAGGAAGATAGGTTTTGAATGCTATTTTTGCGATTTTTCTATTGCTTAACGCTATTATATGGCTAGAATCATTGGTCTGGCACCATTAGTTGTGTCTGAAATTTTGAACCATAAACAGCAGTAAGACAGGTAGTATGGATTTATCTCAAGCTATTGATATTAAAAATGTTATAGTTGCTTTGCCCGGCAGTGACAAAGCTTCTGTTATCAGTGAGTTAGTTAAAGCTCTTGTGGAAAGTGGGAAGATCTCCAGTTTTCATGAGGTTTATGAACAGGTTATGGAGCGAGAAAGGATCCGCAGTACCGGGGTAGGAAAGGGCTTTGCCATTCCACACTGTAAGACTACAGCGGTTGATAAAGTTCATATCGCTTTTGGTGTTTGCGTCGAGTCGATCCCTTTTGAGAGTATTGATGGCGAGCCTGTAAAACTCATCGCTCTGTTGATAAGCCCGGCCAGTCAGACCGGGGCTCATATACAAGCCCTGGCTGGTATTTCCAGAATTATTACCTCTGTTGGTGTTCGCGAAAAGCTATATGAAATTAATAATCCAGAGACTTCTTGCCCCTGGACCGCTCAGGAAGTTTACAATTTGATTACTTCCAGGCTATAATCACAATGTTTTGATAATAATATTTTTTAACAGGTTAAAAGAATGATTAAAGTAACTTTACCAGATGGTTCGTTTAAGGAATTTGATGGCCAGATTTCGGCTCTGCAGGTAGCAGAGGCGATTGGGCCTGGTCTTGCCAAAGCGGCATTAGCTGCCAGAATTAACGGCACTCTTACTGATATAACTACTTTGATCTCAACCGATTGCAATCTGGAATTTATTACCGTCAAAAGCGATCCGAAATTGGCTCTTGAGATGATCCGTCATAGTTGTGCTCATGTTATGGCCGAGGCTATTTGCCAGCTTTACCCTGAGGCCAAACTGGTTTATGGACCGGCGGTGGAAAATGGCTTCTATTATGATGTCGATCTTGATACACAGATTACGCCTGATGATTTTGCCAGGATCGAAAATGAAATGAAAAATATCATTGCTCAGGACCGGCCTTTTGTCAGGTATGAAATGGCTTTCAATGATGCTATGGCTTATCTTGAAAAAGAGGGTAATCGCTATAAGATTGAAAATGCCAAAGCCGCTAATTCTGATATTATCAGTTTTTATGTTACCGGCTCTCGTGAGGCTGGCAATTTTGAAGATCTCTGTCGTGGCCCGCATATTGCCCGCACCGGCCAGATCGGCGGTTATAAGGTTATGAGTATCGCCGGGGCCTATTTCAGGGGCGATGCCAGTGAAAAAATGTTACAGCGAGTTTATGGTACTGCTTTTGCCGATAAGAAGGAGCTCAAGCAGTATTTGTTCCAACTGGAAGAGGCAAAGAAACGCGATCATCGTGTTATTGGCAAACAGCTTGACTTATTCAGTTTTCAAGATGAAGGACCAGGCTTTGCTTTCTATCATCCCAAGGGCATGATCATCTGGAATGAGATGCTCAAATATTGGAGATATGAGCATGACAAAGATAATTACTGTGAGATCAGTACCCCGATAATGCTCAACGAAAAACTCTGGCATCAGTCGGGCCATTGGGATAATTACAAGCAGAATATGTACTTTGTTGACATTGATGAAGAAAGATTTGCTGTTAAGCCCATGAATTGTCCCGGCGGCTGTCTGGTATATAAATCCAGAAATCACTCTTACCGCGAGCTGCCGATAAGAATGGCCGAGCTTGGTCTGGTACATCGTCATGAGGCTAGTGGTGTTTTGCATGGCCTGTTTCGTGTACGACGGTTCACCCAGGATGATGCTCATATATTCTGTTCGCCAGAACAGATCGCTGATGAGGTTATTGGCGTAATAGATCTCGTTTTCCGGATCTACGGTACTTTTGGCCTTAAAGATGTTCATCTGGAGCTGTCAACCCGTCCGTCAAAGTCTATCGGTAGCGATGAAATGTGGGAAGTGGCAACCGAGTCGCTCAAAGAGGCACTGGATCGCAAGCAGATAAATTATAAGCTTAATCCTGGCGATGGTGCTTTTTATGGCCCGAAAATCGATTTCCATGTTCGCGACTGTCTGGGGCGTAGTTGGCAGTTGGGTACCATACAATGCGATTTTGCCTTGCCGGAAAGGTTTGATCTGACCTATGTCAGCAATAGCAATACCAATTTGCGTCCGGTAATGTTACATCGGGCTATTCTGGGTTCGCTGGACAGGTTCTTTGGCATTATTATCGAGCATTTTGCCGGGTCTTTCCCGACCTGGCTTTCTCCTGAGCAGGTGCGCGTGATGCCTATAAGCGAAAAGACAAATGATTATGCTGGCAAGGTTTATAATATGCTCAGGGAGGCAGGCATAAGGACTACTCTTGACCTGGCAGATGATAAGATCAATGCCAAGATCAAAAAAGGTTATGAACAGAAATTACCATATATGCTAATCCTTGGCCCTAATGAAGCCGAAAATAATAGTGTCACAGTGCGGGTTCGCGGTTGTGAAAACCAGCAAACTTTTAAACTGCAAGACTTTATCGAAAAAATAACTTGTGAAATTAACAGTCGTTCGTTAGAATCGACAATAAGCTAAAAGTGATCTTAAAGTTAAACCATAGTGGTTTTAAGTTATAATATATTGTCTTTTAAGGAGATACAGCAATAACTGCCAAGAATCTTAGAATAAATGAGCGTATAAGAGTCCCTGAAGTCCGACTTATCGACCATAATAATAATCAGGTTGGTGTTGTCAGAACTATTGAGGCCCTGAACATGGCGCGGGAAGCTGGAATTGATCTGGTTGAGGTAGCACCGACTAGTAAGCCCCCGGTGTGTCGTCTCATGGACTATGGCAAGTGGAAGTATGACCAGAAGAAAAAGGAGCATCGTGCTAAGGTAAAACAGCATAATGTTGTCCTGAAGGAAGTACGCCTGCGTCCAAAAATAGACCAGCATGACCTTGAAACCAAGGTTAATGCCGCCCGGAAATTCCTCGAAAAAGGCAATAAGGTCCAGTTTACTATGATGTTCCGCGGTCGCGAGATGATACACCTCGGTATGGCTAATGACCAGTTCGCTGCTATTATTGCCGAATTGGCACCAGTCAGTAAGGTTGATTCCCCGGCTAAGAAAAACGGAAAAAGAATGACTATGGTACTCAGCCCGTCAGGCAAGATAATGTCTGAAGTTAAAAGGCGTGAGGCTGCCGGCGAGGTAAGACAAGAGGAGCAGGAAGAAAGCCAGATCATTGGTCAGGTTGAAAGTGACGACTTTGACGATGATGAGCTTGTGGAAGGCGCCGACGAGTAATCGCCAGGTTTTTCCCGGATGCTTATAGAATTTTATCGAGGTCTGTCCTGTTCCATGCAGGGCAGACTATCGTTATTTTAAAATTAACCGTTTAATTGGTTATATTGCTTAAGCTTACTAAAGAGATCTTTATGAAAAAAGTTGCTATTACAAGCATTGTTTCGCATATTTGTTTATTATTTTCTCTGATCATTTCCTGTCCTGATATGCTTACTGGCCAGAATTTACCTCTCGACTCTCTCAATATTGTGCAGAACGATCAGGAGTCAACCTCAGGCATAATGAGAGAGGGTGACTTTTTAGCTGGCCGACGGGGGCGGTTGCTTTCTCATACCGATAATGTTCGTTGGTTCTTTGTCATTGATGATCAGGAGAATGATGATATTGTCTTATCTGCTAATAATGCGGAAAAGCCAAATGATACAGTCTCTGCCGATGCTCAGGTAGAGGCTGTTGAAATATTGCCGTCGAGATGGCTTGAGACTATGCTAAGGGTGGTGGATAATAAGTCTGATTATAATATTGTCTTTCGCGTTTGGGGTAATGTTACGGTATTTCAGAAGCGAAATTATCTGAGCATATCATTGGTTGCTACTGAATCACTTTTTGGCGATATGAAAGCTCAGGTCGAAGAGACCAGGAGTTATTCGCCCTTTGCCAGTGAGCAGGCTGGTGGAGCTGATCTTGTTCAAGAACAGAATATTGAAAGTGTTGTGCCGCAGGCTGTGCGTGATAAGCTCATGAGTATTCCCAGGGTAGAGATATTGTCTTTCCCATTCAAAATGAAAGAAACTGATGTTAATACCGTAACTCTGGAAGATTCTGAAACGCAATATTTTAAGAATGATATGATCATTACTAATCGGATCGGCCGTTTGTTCCCCAGTCAGTCAGAGGGGCGGGTGTACTTTATGTTCGAGTCTGGTGATAGTACTTCGGGTGCTGCCCAGATAGTGATACATCCTTGTTTGCTTTTAGAGCAGATGTTGCAAAAGGCCAATGCCTCGCTGGGCCAGTCGCTTAAGTTCAGAATATCTGGCCGGGTAGATGAATTCAAAGGAGAGTTTTTCCTGTTGCCATCTATGTATTTGCAGGAAAAAAATTAGACAATAAGTAACCGCTCACGGAGAAATAAGAAATAAAAAACAAGAAATTAGCTTAGGTGTTGCTAGGCAACCTGGATTCAAGGCGGTCAGGCGGTGAGTATCTTACAAATTGAAATATCTCTGTTGCCGCGTAGCTTTAAACCAGTCATCGGCCTCAAGGACGATACGAGATCTTGTTACTTATTTCTTATTTCTTGTTACTTGTTACTGTAACCGTGAACGGTTACGACAATAAAAGTATTATAACGGCCAATGGTGATATTCTGATCTGCTCTTGTGTCGTCATATGGTTTTGTCAGTGGAGATTGATAAATGAGTATTACAGTTAATGGCGAGCTGATCTCTGATCAGGCTGTTGAGGCGGAAATGCTGGCTATGCAGCCTTATTATAATCGGCTCCAAGGTGAGCTGGGGCAGGAAGAAAAGCAGCAGCAGCTTAGGGAGTGGGCCTGTGAAAATCTTATCGAGCAGGTACTATTCCGGCAATTGGCTGAAAAATTCGCTAATGATATTGACCCGTCAGAAGTTGATTCAGTTTTCGATGATATGTGTCGGCAGGCAGATACTCCCGAGCAATATCTTGAGCAGGCGGGGCTTACCGAACAACAGTTGCGAGCCGATATCGTAAATTCTCTCAAGCTGGAAAAGCTGCGTGCCAGTATTACTGAGACGGTAACGCCGGCAACTCACCAGCAGATGCTTGAATATTACAATGACAATAAAGAACTGTTTATTCAGCCGGCTATGGCTGATGCTGATCAGATTGCCATTGCTATTGACGGTAAGACCAGCAGTAAAGCAGCTAAAGATGAGATCGACTCATTAGCCAAAAAGCTCAGCCAGGGCCGATCCTTTGATGATATAATGAAGAACAATTCTGATGCCGGTCTCGAAGATGGCAAGCTCGGATGGTTTACGCCCGGCGAAATGCTCCCGGAATTTGACCAGGCGGTTTTCAAATCAAAGCCCGGCGAGATCAGCAAGCCATTCAAAACAGAGATCGGCTGGCATATTGTCCGCGTCAATAAAATAACCCCGGAATCGATAATGCCTTTCGAGGAAGTTCAGGACCATATCGCCGAACACCTGCAAGTAGAACTACAAGAACAAGCCCTGGCCGATTTCATCGACGCCGAAAAAGAAAAAGCCCAGATAATACGCTGATCTTTTTTTCTGGCTCTTACTTACTGTTTTATCTCTGCTATTTACAAAATCGCCTGTTTCCGTTAGAATTCTTTGCCTGGCTAGCCGGGCTTTGTGGGGCGGGGCTGGCTGGTTTTTGTAATTCGCCTCAACAGACCCTAGACCGGTAAATCAGTCCGGCAGAAAGATGGATAATGGACCTGTTCAATTATAAAAACGGCAAACTTTATTGTGAAGATATAGCAGTTGAAGAGCTGGCCAGTGAATTTGGCACACCTCTTTATATTTACAGTGCGAATACTATAAAGCGGCATATCGACAATTTTCAGCAGGCATTTAAGGATGTTCCTACCACAATTTGTTACTCTGTAAAGGTTTGCAGCAATATAAACATTTTGAAGATGGTTGCAGCTCAGGGTGAGGCTTTTGATGTTGTCAGTGGCGGAGAGCTATATCGTGTTTTACAGGCTGGCGGCGATCCTGGCAGGGTGGTTTACGCCGGAGTGGGTAAGACTGACTCTGAGATCCGCTATGCCATAGAGCAGAAGATCGGCTATTTTAATATCGAATCGGAAGCTGAGCTGGAGAATATCATTAAAATCGCCGGCGAAATGGGTAAGGTTGTTAACTGCGCCCTGCGGGTTAATCCTGATGTTGACCCCAAGACCCACACTTATACCACTACAGGTAAGAAAGAGTCGAAGTTCGGTGTTGATATTGAGCGGGCGATAAATGTATTTGAAACCTACGGTCGCAACCCGAATATCAGGCTATGTGGTATTCATCTCCATATTGGTTCGCCGGTTTATACTGTTGAACCTTATGTTGAGGCTATAACCAAGACTCTGGCTATGATCGATGAGCTTCGGACTCGCGGTTTTGTAATTGATACCCTGGATATTGGTGGTGGTTATGCTGCTGATTATACGACAGGCAAGGCTCCGTCCCCGGCGGATTATGCCCGTCAGATCATTCCTCTGGTAAAAGACAAAGGCCTCAAGATCATTCTGGAACCTGGCAGAAGTATTATGGGCAATGCCGCTATTATGGTTTCGCGGGTTAACTACACTAAAACCAGTGGCGAAAAGAACTTCGCAATTATTGATGGGGCAATGAACGACCTTATCCGACCAATGCTTTATGGTGCATTCCACTTTATCTGGCCGGTAAATGTTTCTGAGAAGTTTGCTATTACCGACCGTCAGGAAGTTATGGATATGCCTGGATTGATCAAAACAGATGTGGTAGGCCCAATTTGTGAGTCAGGTGATTTTCTTGCTCAGGACCGTATGCTGCCGCCCATGAAGCGGGGCGACTTGTTAGCTGCATATACTGCGGGTGCCTATGGCTATGCTATGGCCAGTCAGTATAATTCTCGTCCTCGCGCGGTTGAGGTTCTGGTTGATGGTTCTCAGGCTAAGATTATTCGCAGACGCGAAACCTGGGCTGATCTGGTAGCGCCAGAACTGATATAAATATAGAAAACAATTATTGGGCCTGCCATTAGGCCTGTTACGATAAAAATGATTTTTATGCCCCTTTGGTGTAAAAATCATTTTTTTTGGTCAGATGATACCCGCAAAAAGAAGGTCAATATAATCAGTATAGCCCGGTCTTTTTACTTGACTGTAAAGAACTTAAGACATAATATGTAAGCTACCATAATGGCTAAATGGGTGAAGGTAGGCTCATTAGTTTTATGATGGTAGCAGAGATGTACATAAATCAGTGCCTGTCAATGCTTTATATTTGACAGGTCCCGCCTTTACCGGCCCCAGAAGTTCCTGCACTTAGTTTAGAATATTGATATATTTGCAGGCATAAGAGTAGAAAACAGGATTGAACTCTCGATGTCTATAGCCATCGGGTCAAGGATGACAGGCATCTATTTTAATAATTGATAAATGTTGAACAGTAGCATATAGCCCAGGAGAATACTTATGTTGCGTAAAATTCGCCGCCAGATGAATAAGGCTCTTACAGGTTTGGCTCTTAAGGAGTCAGAAAAGTCTGTCTTAAAGCTGGAAGCACTAGAAAATCGTACCCTGCTCGATGTAGCGGGTTACTGGTCAGAGCTGGGTTATCGCAGTGCTAGCGGTGGCGGAGTAAGCTGGGATACGGCTAATGATGTCGGCCAGACTCAGTTGGTAACAACAACAGACGGCGATTCAGTTGTGTTCTGGATCGATGGTGCTTTTGCTGATGATATTACAATGGATGTCGGTTCAGATCCGGTGATGGGCACATATAATTTCTCCGGTACGATCCACGCCCGTCAGTATGCTGGTGAAGATCTGGGTTGGTGGGACCTCAGT
>JAFGDI010000287.1 GCA_016932145.1 Sedimentisphaerales bacterium | reverse complement strand
TATAATCTTTATTCATATGGGCAACCACTTTTTTAGTGGAAGAGATCACATAAGGGGTCTGATCTGAGCCAACAGTAATGTTACCAAAGTTAGCCTCAAAAAACGGCTGATAATCGATGGAAATGAGTAAGCCACCCATAAATTCATTTTCTATCATTATCGGAGTAACAAAAACAATTGTCGGTCTGTTATTAGTCTTTGACAAGATAGCCTCAGAATACAAAGGCTGTTTGGTACTGCTAAGCTGCTTATAATAATCACGGGCACTGAGGTCAAGCCCAATAGTCTTGGGCGACTGACCGGCAATACACTTGCCCTGGGCATTCATAAGATAAATAGCGTTCATCTTATAGCTGGACCGGCAACTTTCAAACAGGTCGCACAAGGCAATAGTCTGCGGGTCCTGCTGCAACTTTTCCTTAGTTACCTGGTCAGTTGGGTCCATACCTACTGCACCTTTTACAATGCCTCTGGTAAGCTCATTATTAGCTAAAGCAAAGGCAGCATTAGAGTTATTATCAAAGTAAGTATCAAAAGACTTGCCTATTGAACTGGATAGGTTCAAAATATTATCCTGAGCATTACTGATAACATTTTTTTTGATCTGATAGCCGGCGAATATGGTAATACCAGAAAAACAGATCAGAATGATCAGAATATTAGGAACTACAAATTTAGTCTTAAGGTTCATAAATAATCTCCCTCTTTCAATGTTAATAGTTCATACTTCCACAGTTTCACAATCGACTGAAAAACGATCTCAATTAACAAAAAAAAAACATAGAAAGAATCGAAAGTTCATAAATACAGCAAAAAAGCACATAGAGTTTCACTAATGAACAAAATGAACTTATATATCGTCCTATAATAAAAGCTGTATCATAGTAATTTATTGTCGATTTGGTTTTTAGCATTCAATTTGGTATAATCACAAAGACAGAGCTACAAAATATTCATTACCCCAAGAGCAAAGGGCGCAAGCGAGATGATAACCAAAATAAGAGAAAGAATATTACTGGCGGTGGTTTTGGCAGGGTTTTATGTTGTTATGCCGGGCTATTGTGCGGACAAAAAGGACCCGATAACCGATGAGCCTCTGCTCCGGTTGGGCGGCCAGATGTCGGCAGTATCAATAACCCACCCGGTAAGTGATTTCGACCCGTATCAGCCGCTTGAGCCGCAAATAATGACCCGCGGCATGGGCTATGAATACCCAACAGTACCCCTGGCTGGCTTTACACCATATATAGCAGTTTCCCTTTCAAACAAGAATGCTGATGATGAATTCGACTGGGAACATAAACTTGAGAACAAATATACCGGAAGCCCATTAAAGCCAGGCTCAACAATACCCTTCGTAATTGGCGTACTTGATAGTGGTGCCGAAGTTGATCTTATAGCAGGCAGCACATCTTCATATCTTGGCCTAACCACACAGTATTTTAATGGAGACACCTTACCAATCGGCGGAGTAGGCAACGATTCAGTAGAAGCCGACATTACCACGCCAATAGGTTTCTACATGGCCGGATTGGGAGATATTGATGACAATAATCAGATAGACCCAAACGATTATGTTGGCCATAGCAATAATATGATGATCTCAGCCCCAGCGATAGTATGTAATGAACAGGAAATTGTAAGTGCCTTGGCAGGCCGCGCATTAGTCGGTTTTTATACCTCCGTAATCAGAAACGACCAGAGAAAAACTGTAGTGATTGATGGCAGAAGTTATTCAGGTCCTGACATTCAATTTCTACCTGCTGGCACAACTGCGATACCACCCTATAGTCACATAATATCACTTGGCATAGGCAACGGACTGCTCCCTATAACAACTGCATCATATTACTATTATGAAGGATTCGGCACACTGAACCCTACTGTTCTTTCTTCCTTTGCCGGTTCTATCTCATTGGGTGGCAGTTTTACCATCGAGGTTGAAGTAACGCATAGCGGTCGAACCAAAACCTATAACTTCATGTTCGATACCGGGGCACAGTCAACAATAATATCAAAAGATGTCGCAAGCTCACTGGGGCTGCCACTGAACGGTGACTTTGAGATAGATATTTGTGGGGTAAGTGGACTGATTGAAGATGTTCCGGGTTATTATCTTGACCAGGTTGATATATATGGTATGGGTGGGCCGTTAAACTATTCACATGTACCAGTGGTTGTATCAGATATAGCTTCTACACACGATGGAATTTTAGGTATGAACTTCTTTTACGATCGCAATATAACCTTTGCCCCCATAATCAATAGTAGTGGTGCCAGTTGCTCAATTTATGTATCCGACCCGGTTGAATTTGCTGATACTGACTTTAATGATGACAATAAGGTTAACCTGCAAGACTTTGCCGTTTTTGCCAAAAGCTGGCTTGCCAATAGCGAAGAGTCAGATTACAATGAGCAATATGACCTTTTTCTGGATGAATCAGTAGATAGTACCGATCTGGAAATACTGCTGCAGAATTGGTTGGATTAAGGCGTAATCTGGTTAGATTGGCTATTATATAACTCTTACCTGCTATCGCGACTGGCAGTTGAGAATGAGGACAACAATGAGGTTCAGAATATTTATCGGCAGCCTGCTATTGGCCGCCTGCGGTATGCCTGCGCTGGCACAGAGTGATAATGCCTTAGCCGGTAAGGAAATAACCCAGGAAAACAAGCCCTGGTCTCGCTGGTGGTGGCTGGGCAATATTGTTGATAAAGAAGCGATAAGCTGGCAACTGGCAGAATTTGCCCGATGCGGTCTGGGCGGGGTAGAGATATGCCCGATCTACGGCGTGCAAGGCTATGAGGACCAGACACTTAGTTTCTTATCTGATCAATGGCTGGCAGTCTGGCAGCACACCCTGCGAGAAGCTCAGAAGTACGGGCTGGGGGTTGACCTTACCTGCGGAACAGGCTGGCCTTTTGGCGGGCCACAAGTAGAAGGAGACATGTACGCCTCAACCTCACTAGAACTAACAGAGTATAAGATCCGCCCTCAAGAGGCAAAAGAGATATTATTGCCGCCAAACACTCAAGCGGCTCAGGCAGTATCAGATACAGGTGAAATTTTTGACATTTCAGAATATGTAACCCCACAGGGCAAACTATACTGGAATATACCATCTGGTAACTGGACCATTTATGCCGCTTCCTATAAAAGTCCGATACAAAAGGTCAAACGCGCCGCTCCCGGCTCAGAGGGATTCGTTGTTGACCCATATAGCATTGAAGCATTGCGGGATTATCTCAGGGATTTTGACAAGGTATTCAGCGAGAAAAACATTCTCAAACCACGCTGTTATTTTCACGACTCGTTTGAATATTACCATGCTAACTGGAGCAGGGATTTTCTGAACGAGTTTAAGACAAGACGAGGCTATGAACTGGCTTTGCATCTCAATGCACTAGCCGGTCAAAGCGACAGCAGCACAAATGAGCGGGTAGTACATGATTACCGACTTACACTGTCAGAACTGCATATAGAATGGCTCAAAGACTGGAAAAGCTGGTGTAATAAGACCGGCAGCCTGGCCAGAAATCAGGCTCATGGCGCACCGGCAAACCTGCTCGACCTGTACGGGGCAAGCGATATTGCAGAAACCGAGATATTTCGACAGGTAGAAGATAAGCAAATACCTATGCTGAAATTTGCCTCATCGGCAGGACACCTCAACGGTCAGAAGCTGGTATCGGCGGAATCATATACCTGGCTGGCTGAACATTTTCATGCCTCGTTAGCCCAACTCAAAGAGGCAACTGATTTTCTGCTAATCTCAGGGGTAAACCATATATTTTATCATGGCATACCCTATTCACCGCCCGATGTCGCCTGGCCGGGCTGGCAGTTTTATGCTTCGGTTAACTTTGGCCCTTCAGGCGGTTTATGGCGCGACCTGCGTGCCTACAATGCCTATGTCTCGGTTTGCCAGAACTTTATGCAAGCAGGTGAAAGCGACAATGACATTGCGTTATATGTTCCTCAGTCCGATTTCTGGAGCAAGACGGGAACAGACCTGCTTATGACCTTTACCGTACATAATGACTGGCTGGCTGGCTCAGAATTATTAAAGGCGGCTGAATTCATGCTCAGTGAAGGCTGGAGTTTTGACTATGTCTCTGATAGCTATCTGCAAAAAGCAATAGTAAGTGACACTCTGATAAGTATAGGCAAATCAAGCAGATACAAAGTAATAGTTGTGCCCCAATGTCATTACATGCCAGCAAAGACAGCGGAAAAGCTCAGGGAACTCACCTGGCAGGGAGCGGAAATACTTTTTATAAACAATATGCCAGAAGATGTACCCGGCATGGAAGAGCTCAGTGTCAGCAGGGAAAAATTTCTGAACGCTCTGGAGCAGTTTCAGAAAAGCGAAACGGTAATTATAGACGAAATCGGTCCTGGACTGGCTCGTTCTCGCGTCCGTACCAGTCGCGAAGAATGTCGGGAATCTGGCATAGATTTTTGCCGCCGAAGGGTGGCTAATAACTGGCATTATTTTCTGGTTAATCGCAGCGGAAAAGCCTTTGACGGTTGGCTCAATCTCACAAGAGTTGGTAAAAGCTGCGTTTATATAAATCCGCTTTATCCGGAACAATCCGGTATGGCTAATATCCGCACTGGCGATAATGGCACAGAAGTGCTACTTTCCCTGAAGCCAGGAGAAAGTATTCTGGTTAAATTACTGGCCGATGATCAGTCTGGTCCGCAATGGCACTACTATCGGCCAGGAATTGAGAATTATGAGCTTTCGGGGCATTGGCAAGTTGAATTTATCGAGGGCGGTGAAATATTACCTGGCGGTTTCGTATCAGAAAAAGCTCAATTCTGGACAAACAGAGGCGATATGCAAGCCGACAATTTCTCTGGCACAGCCACATATACAACAGAGCTTGACTGTCCAGCAATAAAAGCAGATAACTGGATATTAAGTCTGGAAAAGGTGCAAAATTCTGCAAGAGTTTATATAAATGACAATTATATAGCAACACTCTGGTCCGAACCATTTTCATTGAGGGTAGGCCAGTATCTGCGTCCGGGTAAAAATAAGCTGAAATTAGAGGTAACTAATCTGGCCGCTAATCGGATAAGATCGCTTGACCAGCGGTCGGTAAAATGGAAGTATTTCAGCGACATAAATGTCGTAAATATAGACTATAAACCCCTTAATGCTGCCAACTGGG
>JAFGDI010000286.1 GCA_016932145.1 Sedimentisphaerales bacterium | reverse complement strand
TTGTTTTCGACTTCGTCGAAATTTAGGTGACAGGCAAGATGCCTGTCCTACTTGGGCAAGCCATCTCGAACAGGTGTGAACGGTTACAATTATTGTATCTGATCTTATTTTACCATAAAATATTATGCTCCCTCTGGCATTGTATTATATAAGCTGATTACTCAGGTGAAATAAGGATTAGATATTCAATGAAGATTGCACAAAAATTAACCGTAATATCCCAAATGATAATTATATTAATTTTCTGGAGTGTTAGCCAGGGACAAATATCGCCCTGGGAGATCGAATTTTCTCGTCAGGGTGTATTGCGTCCGGCATTAGATGGTAATATGGCTATACCTCTGGCCAGTCTGGACCCAGGCAATATTGTCGGGCTCGAGGTTATGCATCCAAGCTGGCAGCAGGGGCAGGGCAGAGTTGACTATAAAATTTCGGGTGATGAGCTGCTGGTGAGCAGTGTCTCTGGCGGCCGGTCAACTATGTGGGTTGGTCCTTGCAATGCTTTTGCCCTTTATACCATTGAAATAGACTCACTGGCTGGTGATTGCCAGGTTGGTATCGCTTTTGCCGATATTGCCGGTACGAGTTCATTGCAGATATCTCTGGATTATAATGCCGGACAAGCGGTATTGTGTCGTGGGGTCGTTTATAAAGAGGGCAAAGAAGTAGCTTCGCAATTGCTCAGTGAAAACAGGGTGATAACAAGAGAGCTGCCAATGCGTTTTCATGTGCAGATGCTTGGTTCCGGGCTTACTGCTTTTGTCGAAACCAAAGGTCTGCCCCAGGTAGTTGGTCAGTGGGAATTTAACCAATATATTGATCTACGGGCTAAGCAGAAGATGCATAGCTGGCATTCGCTGCTGCTAACCGAACTGAAAGCTGGCGGTGAGCTGGCAATTGGCAAGGTGACAGCCTGCCTGTCTGCTGGCATTGGGCTGGCTGATCTGCGTGCGATAACCTATGAAGACGGCAGTCCTTATCTTGATAAGGGCCGACTCTGGTACACGATCTCTATTCGTGGTCGGCAGTTACCTCATCATGTCCAGGGGGTATTCAGTCTTAACCCTTCGGTCTTTGACCTGAAAATGGAAGGTATAATACTCTTTGACCGAGGTGATGATCTGCTGAGAAATGAGATTGCGTCTCATATTTATTTCGATCGTCGAGAGAATATCTGGCGGGGGGTAACTACCGGGTTTAGTTGTTATGCCAACCCGGAAAGAGAAATAAAAGAGATTTGGGCTGTCGAGAGTAAACGCGACCCACGATTCGGCATGTCAATTATGTCAGCCCGGCAAATGGGGCTGGAGGGAAACTATGAAGATGCCCATATTATTTATGATGAGCAGGCAGGAAAATGGCGCATGCTGCTTTGCGAAAATACTGATGGGCCATATCGGGCGGTCGTGCGTGAATCCGACCGCTGGGATAGCGGTTTTGAGAAGATCGCCGGGCCGGTTGAGGTTGATTCGACCGGTACGCAAATTCAAATGTTCGGCTCACAGAGATATTGCCTTTTTGGCTCAGCCGACAGGTGTCTCTATGTCTTTAGTTATCCGGACCTGAAGCAAAGGGGTAAACTGCAACTGGACCTGCCACCCTGGAACGAAAACTCCGGCACCCGCGTCTGGACTAATGTCGTTCCTCTGCCCCAGGGCTACCCCGCCCGCTTCGTTGCTCTTACTATGGACCGCTTCAACTACCCCGGCATAACCGGCCCCAACTGGTCTTACGGCGCCCTGTACCTCTATCATGGCTGGCATAAAGACCAGGACCTGACCAATTATGAATATCAGCCTGAATAATTCTAATGTCCTGTAAATTATGATGATAAGTCAAGGCCGGTTGTGGCGGAATTAAATACTACAGTATGTAGTACTATTTGTTATTTTATGGGAAAGTTGTTTGTGGTCAGGGCTGACAGTTGACAAAAAGGCGGTTTTGCGTTAATATCCCCTGTTTGCAGTTATTATCGAGTCGTGAAGGTTCGCTTATGACTTGCAGCAGTACAAATATATAATGCCACGATCACCAGATACAGGAGATAAACAATTATGGCAATTACAATTTATTATGAAGCCGATGCCCCAATAACCCCGCTTAAGGGTAAGACTGTAGCGGTTGTTGGTTATGGTTCACAGGGCCACGCCCACGCTCAGAATCTGCGTGATAGCGGCGTTAAGGTAATAGTAGCTCAGCGTCCGGGCGGCAATAATTATGACCTGGCCAAAGAGCATGGCTTTGAGCCGATGTCTGTGGCTGATGCCGTTAAGGCCGCCGATCTGATCATTATCACTTTACCCGATGAGATAATGAAAGATGTATATAACAAGGACATAGCCCCGAACCTTACCGCCGGCAAGACCCTGGGTTTTGCTCATGGCTTTAATGTTCATTTTGGCTACATTACCCCTCCCGCGGATATCAATGTTGTTATGATCGCCCCTAAGGGTCCTGGTCATCTGGTTCGCAGTGAATATGTTAAAGGCGGCGGCGTACCAAACCTTGTAGCAGTTCATCAGGATGCCGGCGATGCCAAGGCAATCGCTCTGGCCTGGGCTAATGGTATTGGTGGTGCCCGTGCCGGTATTATCGAAACCACCTTCAAAGAGGAAACTGAAACCGACCTGTTCGGCGAGCAGGTTGTTCTTTGCGGTGGTCTCAGCGAGCTGATCAAGAGCGGTTTCCAGACTCTGGTTGAGGCTGGTTACAAGCCTGAGATTGCTTATTTCGAGTGCATGCATGAAGTAAAGCTGATCGTTGACCTGATGTATCAGGGTGGTATCAGCTACATGCGTTACAGCATAAGCAATACTGCTGAGTATGGCGATCTGTCTCGCGGTCCTCGTATTATTACCGATGAGACTCGCAAAGAGATGAAAAAATGTCTCAGCGAGATCCAGTCAGGTGAGTTTGCTAAAGAGTGGCTGGCAGAATATGCCGGCGGCTGCAAGAAGTTTAATGCCCTCTATGAGAAGGACCACAATAGCCAGATCGAACAGGTTGGCCGCAAGCTCCGCAAGATGATGAAGTGGATCGACTCGAAGGAAGTATAATACTTCTGACAGCAGATAACTTCAGTTAAAAAAATAAAGACACACCTGAGCATAAAAGCTCGGTGTGTCTTTTTTTCTTACATTCTGCTTCATATATGCTGGATAATTAAAGATCTAATCATCAAATATCAAGGTGATTCTTTAAAACTATATCTTACCAATCGCAATAATTGAGTTAGTAGCAGTGACAAATAACAGATGCTATTTGACTTTGGCGTATATGTAACAATCGTGGAAGTTATCCCTGAAATTAAGATAACTTTTTAGTTTGCCTTCGCGTATATAACCGCACTTCTGAGCCACTTTCCAGCTAGCAGTGTTTTTAATTGCCATAATTATTTCTATACGCTTAATGCCAAGCTCATTAAAGCAGATAGATTCTAAGAGTGTTGTTGCCTGGGTTGCAATTCCTATGCCCCAATGCATTTGGTCAACATAACATCCCAGAGAGCAAACATGTCGCCTGGCTGGTGATAAGTAGCGGCTCGCTCGACAGCAGCCAACAACTTCACCGTTATACATAATGACTTTTTCGAAGTGGTTGCCAGCCTTTCTCATTTCGATCATTTTACGGATAAACTCTTTTTCCGCAGCTATGCTTTCAGGTGCACTGGCAAAATATTCAAATGTCGGATTCTGAAGAATGTTAAATAAAGATTTGGCATCTGAGATCTTGATATTTCTTAACTCAACTTTTTGTGTCATTTCCTAAATCCCGGTATCGTGTTATTGTATGTTTCGAATACGGTCTGAAATAGTCCCATTTTTATACATGCATGATATTTAATGATTCAATCATCAGAAATCAAGGTAATTTTTCAATTATCGCCATTCTGTTAGCACCAGATACACCCCACATCTAAAATCCTGGCAAGAGTATAACAGTAATACTGAAAATAGGTTATGTCATTTATTGCAAAACAGGAATTGATTTGTATATTGCAAATATCGCTGTAATATATTGCGGTATAATTAGTTAAGTTGAATACTCTGGGAACGCCGGCAGTTGAGGGTTAAGCCCGAAATCCCGACAATTCGGGACTCGGCAGATGAAATGCACCAGAAGTCAGAATACCAGATTGAGTTTATGAACGAAGAACGGCCGTTATTTTCTTTCTGATTTATTGGCAAAATTGTTAGTTTGGCCTCCAAATGGCCGAGCTGGGGCTCGGTGTTCCCAGGGGGGAATACCAACATGCCGGGTCTTGGGGTAAATCCTCCGTCTAATGTGCAATCCAATTGCATTTTAGACGGGAAAGCCTGCTAATATCGAGTATTTTCATTGATGGTCGCCTCATAACTGCTTTATATAGATGGCCTTACAGTAATTCCCGACCAATTTAAAGTTGGAGTTTAAATTAGTCGAACCATCGTTCCAAAATCACTTAACCGCTTTGGTGCTGCCAGTATTACACCCCACATGCCGGGATGGCCTGGCATGTGGCAGAGATGGGGAATGTCTTATCGGTCATGCAGATAACTGTGCCGGGGCCGACAGGCAGATTGAAGTGGTCGAGTGCTGCGAAATGTCTGATGTCGTTTTTGCCGGGCGTTGCGGTTTTTTTGATTTCGATCGGGAATAATGTTCCGTCGCAATTAATGAGGATATCGATCTCGTTATTATCTTTATCTCGGTAATAATAGATTGGGGCCTGTCTGCCACAATGCCAATAACTCTTGATCAGTTCGGTGACCACCCAGGTCTCAAAGATCGCACCGCTCATCGCACCAGCCTCCAACACTCTGGCACTGGACCATTCAGTAAGATAGGCTGCTAATCCGGTATCGAGAAAGTACAGCTTGGGCGTTTTGGTCAGTCGCTTGCTCAGGTTGGAATGATAAGGCTCCAGCAGATAGACCAGCCCGGAGGTTTTCAGGATCGACAGCCAGCTTTTAGCAGTATTGGGCGATATGCTCACATCACGCGCCAGGTCGGCCATATTGAGCATCTGACCGGTTCGGGCAGCCACCGCACGAAGAAATTTCATAAACGCCAGCTCATCTCCAATATTAGTGAGTGCTCGAACATCTCGTTGAATATATGTCTGGACATAAGAGCTATAAAAAATATTACGACTAATAGTATCATCAACAGCCACCGCAGGAAAACTGCCACGCCATATCCGCTCATATAGCGACAGCAACGGCATACCCGCTGTGGGCCGCAGATTCGCCGGATCAAAAGGCGTAATCAGACCGGC
>JAFGDI010000285.1 GCA_016932145.1 Sedimentisphaerales bacterium | reverse complement strand
GGAGTGACAGCCCGGCTTAGCGGCGCAGATATGGTATTCTATTCGGCCGATCAGGGAGGAGCGCCTTTTATCTCAGTGCAAAAGTTTGCAACCTATTACAGCGATGGCAATTTTGCTAATGGCTCAGCGGCCAGTGTAACCTGGAACTCTGTTAGTGATTATCTTGGTGTTCTGGCTCAGAGCAATGGCTCGCTGAATGTTAAAGGTGTTAATGGTAATGTCGATATTTCGCTCGCCAGCGGCACCTGGACAGAAGCCTCTCTGGCCGATGAGATCAATAGTCATACCGCCGCAACAGGGGTTGTAGCTTCTGCCGGTGCCGGGTCTGTTACCTTCACTTCCACTACAGGAGCAGGACCTAACTTTGTTTTCGTAGAGGCAACCGACAGTTTCAGCGAGACGGTACAAACTGAAACCTTTAGTGCTGCCGGCAGTGGTCATGCTATCGGTTTTAACGGAGCAGACTTTGTTACCAGCGATAGCGACTGGAATGATGTAACTGATATTACCCTGTCAAATTATATCGGCCTTATGGTTGATGGCTCCGGCGAAAGCCAGCAGTTCTCAGCAGCAACCCGGGCTACTATAAACGCTACTGGTCAGTATAATGGCTCTGGCGGTATGGAATTTGCCCTTGATAGCTATGTGCAGAGCCAGAGCGATGTGGTACTTGGTCTGCCTGAGATTAATACCTCGAATATGGGTAGTAATAATCTGGGCAAACTCAACTCACTCAAGAGCGGCGGAGATAATGCCCTCAGTACCGGAAACTATATTAACGCTGCCAGTGTGGTTGGCATTGCCGTTAAACAAGTTGCCTCTCTGCGTGGTCGCATCGGGGCATTCACCAAGTACACTGTTGAATCAACTATACGCGTGCAGCAGACCAGGCTGGAAAATATTACCAGTGCCCGTTCTGCTATTCTCGATACCGATTTCGCAACTGAGATAGCCAATATGACCCGCCAGCAAATACTAAAACAGTCCGGCCTGTTCATGCTCCAGGCAGCAAACGCCAAGAACCAGTCAGTATTGCAATTATTGCAGAATATGTGATAGATAGGCAAAGACAGTATCGTTTCACAGTGTCTTTCTTTTCTGGGAACGCCGAGCCCCAGCTCGGCAAATGTGTAAGCCTACAATTTAGCTGCAACAAATAGTCAGGTAATCTTGATATCTCGAAAGATAAGTTATACATGATTACGAACTCCTCATAAATGCATTCAACTTATATCGATGAGTCCGAGGCATTGGCTGTATCTTTGGAGCATGTCTCTTTTGAGGGCAGAGAAATCTGGGTTGGTCAGGTGCGGGTCGTCTTTGATCAATGACTGAGCGTCACGACGGGCCATATTGAGCAGGTCGAAATCTCTGGTCAGGTCGGCTATTTTCATGCCGGGCATACCGTGCTGGCTTGTACCGAAAAATTCGCCCGGACCGCGGAGCTTGAGGTCTTCTTCTGCTATTTTAAAACCGTCATTAGTTCGTGTCATTATTTCCAGACGGGCACGACCTTCTTCGCTGCGCGGGTTGCCAAAGAGCAGGCAGTATGACTGCTGCGCACCGCGTCCGATACGGCCACGCAACTGATGCAATTGTGCCAGTCCGTAGCGGTCGGCATGTTCGATTATCATTACCGTAGCATTAGGCACATTTACACCTACTTCTATAACTACGGTTGATACCAGAATGTTTATCTTGCCGCTGACGAAATCGGCCATGACCTGTTTCTTTTCTTCAGCAGGCATCTGGCCATGCAGCAGTCCGACATTAAGCTCGGGGAATATATCTTGCTGTAAGTGGCGATGTTCGTCCACGGCTGCCTTGAGCTGTTGTGCCGGGTTGAGCCAGGGGTCCTCGGTATCGATCTCTTCCTGTTCGATACGAGGATAAACAAAATATGCCTGTCTGCCCTGTTTGACCAGACGGCGCAGACCGCTATATGCCTCAGGCAGTCGGTCATTGCGAACCCATCTGGTTTCGACCGGCTTGCGTCCCGGCGGTAGTTCGTCAATGATCGAGACATCGAGGTCGCCAAAGACGGTCATTGCCAGGGTACGGGGTATTGGCGTTGCGGTCATTACCAGATAATGCGGGGCGGTAGCCTTGGAACGGAACGCTTCTCGCTGTTTGACCCCGAATTTGTGCTGCTCATCTATTATGACCAGTCCCAGTTCATTGAAGTTCACATCTTGCTGGAGCAGGGCCTGAGTACCGACGACTATATCTATCTGGCCATTGCTTATCTCATCAAGCAGTTGCTTGCGGGCTGTGCCGCTGGTGCCGCCTTTGAGCAGGGTTATTTTGACCTGGCTGTCAGTGAGATATTTCTGTATCTCATTGTAATGCTGTACTGCCAGTATCTCAGTGGGTGCCATTATTGCCGCCTGCTTGCGATTGGCAATGGTCAGTAGCAGGGCATAGAGCGCGACAACGGTTTTACCAGAGCCGACATCGCCCTGAAGTAAGCGGTTCATCGGCTCACTGGTGGCCAGGTCTGCTACTATCTCATTTATAACTCGATCCTGAGCGCCGGTCAGTGTAAAAGGCAGCAGTCGCCTGATACGACGGTCTATCTCATCAGAGCTGGGCAGGGCGCAGGCCGGCAGTGAATATTTATTTCTCGCTTTGCGCATGGCTACTGCCAGTTGCATTTGCAATAGCTCATCATAGACTAAAGACCGACGGGCCTGGTCGGCCTGTTCCTGGTCTTCGGGCTGATGTATCCATTGCAGAGCTTCTTTTCGCGTTGGCAGCTTTCGGTCCTGACGATAGTTTGCCGGGTAATATTCTTCGACCTGGTTTAGCAGGTCAGGCAGACAGCGGCGAATGGTACGCGATATTTCATTGCTGGCGAGTTCTGCCGTTGCCGGGTATCGACATTGCACTGAGCCATAATTGGAGAGATACTCATCAATATTTTCAACCTTCAACCACGCCGGATTGGTCATTTGAAGTTTATTGCGATAGCTGTTGACTTTTCCCCAGGCAGAGATTATATCGCCAGGTATGAGCTTGTCCTTAATATACCCGGCATTAAACCAGGAAAGCTGAAACTTGCCATCGGCATCTTCCACTGTTATATCAACGCGGGGCGGTTTGCTCCGCCGGTTCACATCAATGGTAATAACCTCGCCGATGATAGTGGCGGTGCAGTTGACATATAACTCGCCCGTACGCATGAGGTCAGGTTGAAAATCATAGCCGCGCGGAAAATATTCCAGCAGGTCGCCAGCCAGAGTTATACCCAGATTCTGGAATAGCTCTGCCCGATGCGGGCCTACTCCTTTAATATACTGTATGGCTGTTTGGCTGGTTATTGTCATAGTTATGGTGCAAGTATCTGGCTTGCCTGGCGATCGTATTTGATCGGGAAGAGTTATTATCTGGCCAGATAGTTGGCAATGCCATCGGCAAGGGCTGTTGCCAGTTTGTTCTGATACCAGTTGTTCTTTAGTTTGGCGGCATCATCGTAATTTGAGACAAAGCCGCATTCGATCAGCAGAGAAGGCCGGGAGTGGCCATCGCATACGCGTAATTCCTGAGAGCGAGTGCCTCGATATTCTACGCCTGCTTTTGACAGCGAAGATAAGACGATCTGGGCTGCCTGTTTACTTTTTGCGCTGGCCTTCGAGCCAGTCAGTACGGTAAGGCCGGAGATATGAGTCTTTTTATTATAGTCGGCATGAACAGAGACCAGCAGATCGCATTTATATCGGTCGGCAGCGGCAGCCCGTGTGTCCAGGTCTATGTACACATCACTGCTTCTGGTCATAATGACCCGGCAGCCTTTGGCTTGTAATTTTTCTGCTATGAGCTTGGCCATCTTCAGGTTAAAGTCTTTTTCCCGTACGCCATTACCATTTGTGCCCGGGTCTTTGCCGCCATGACCGGCATCAATGATCACTATCTTACCAACAATTGAGTGAGATATAACCTTATTGTCAGCCTGAGGCTTGCCAATGGGTTTATTAAAATTATAATCAGCGGCACTGGCATTATCCAGGGTACTATATGGTTTGTACTCTGGTTCTGGTTTATAACAGCCATTTGCCAGCACAAACAGTGACAGGGTAATTAACATTAAAAATATTTTTCGGGTCATATCAACTTTTCTCATTTTTCTGCTACAAAGATAGTCTCAAGTTTTGTCAGGACTTCTTCCACGCTGATATTGTTTATATTGTGGGCTTTATTCTGGCTATATCTGCCTGTTCTGGCTATGCCAGCCCCTGCCTCTATTACATTGTGTCTCTGACTAACCGGGCCAACGACATCTGGATTAGTAGCTCCATAAATTCCAAGCACCGTTCTGGGCAAGGCCGCGGCAACATGCAGCGGACCGGAATCATTACCGATCACCAGACGGCAGCGGGCAAGAATAGCCACCATCTCTGCCAGTTGGGTCTTGCCTACCAGATTTACCAGACATTTTTGATGGCTACTGGCCATGATAGTGTCAGAGAGCATTTTCTCACGCAGCCCGGCACCAAGTAAAACGCTTTTTAATCTATACTTATTATATATAGCGTCGGCCAACTGGCCGTACTTTTCCGCAGGCCATATCTTTTCTGCTGCGGTTGCTCCGGGGAGCAATACAATAAAGTCATTATCGAATTTTATCCCGGCCTGAGTTAAAATTTCTTCCGCTTTTAAATAGGCATCTGCTCTGACCGGCACGCCAAAAGCTGGTTCAATATCACCTATACCAGCCGCCTGAGCAATACGCCAGCAATCATCATTGGCATGGTTGAACTGGGGGGCACAGACCCGTTCATTATAGAACAGCCAGGCCAGCTCTCTGGCCTTTCTCAGACCAATTCGCACCGGAGCTTTTGTCTGCCAGGTCATCAGACCGCTTCTGAGCAAACCCTGCATATCGAGTACCAGGTCAAATTTTCTGCTTTTGAGTTCTTTGCCGAATTGGTATGCCCAGCGTAAGCTGGAAAGATTCAGGCCGGTAAATTTTTTCTTATCGAAAAGGATTATGTCATTTACAGCAGGGTTGTCTTTTATCAGATCGGCAAATTCAGGACGGATCAGCCAGGTGATCCGGGAATTAACATAGCGGGCACGCAAGGCCATAACTGCGGGTATTGCCCGTGCAACATCGCCCAGCGCGCTTGGTTTGATTACAAGAATATTCTTATAATCAGAAGCCAGGCTGTCTTTTTGATTATTACTATTGCTGATAGTAACAGCCCCGGCTTTATCTTTTCCATTTTCGTAATTCATAATTATTTGTTTCCAGGTCTAATGATATCAGCTAATTATGAATTAATCAAATTACCAGTTATTATAATTGTCTTGCGGGTGTTAAAACAGCTCGCCTTGCTTTTGTTCCCTGATAGCATCTATCCGTTTTTTCGCCTGTTCGACATAATTTTCGGAAATGTCGAAGGTCAGGTAGCGGCGGTCTAGCTTGCAGGCTACGGCGGCAGTAGTGCCTGAGCCGCAGAATGGGTCTATTACAACGCCATCTGGATTACTGGCAACCTTAATTATTCGTTCGAGCAGCTTTTCGGGCATCTGGCAGCCGTGGAAACCCTGTCGCTCTTTGAATGTGCCGCAAACCCGCGGTATATGCCAGGTATCTTCCATAACATCAAAGGCTTCGCCCTCTATTTGCTGGGGGCGCAGGATCCAGGTATCATCGGGAATGCGTCCGCGACTGTCGGCCCGTTTGTCATCGTAGATCATCTGACGGGCTGAAGGTACGCGGATCTCCATGTCGTTGAAGATGAAATTCTTCGGATCTTTGGTATAATATAGTATATGAGCGTGCGAACGGGAGAACTTTTTCTTGGTATTCTGCCCGAAGGTATAATACCAGATGATCCAGTTACGAAAGTTCATACCCAGCTCACGCAGAATGACCTTCAGTTCAGCGGCATATTCATCACCAATAGCTATCCACATAGAACCCTGCTGTGTGAGGCAGTCCCGGCAGACTTCCATCCACTGCCGCGACCACTTGACATACTCGTCATGAGCCAGCTCATCATCGTACTTATCATACGAGTAGCCTATATTGAACGGCGGATCAGCAAATACCAGATCAGCAAACGGCTGGTTATTATGCCGGGAAAGAAGATCACGCAGATATCCCACGCAGTCGGCATTGATAATACCAGATTCAATTTTATGCTCTTGATTCATGGGCTATACTATATTGGTTTTGGGCTGGTAGTAAAGTGGAAATTATTTGGTTGGTGGCCTATTGTTGTAATTGGTAGTACCAGGACATATAGCAATATGACTTAGAGGACTGAAAGAGCCATAGGTTAGGATAGATAAGGCTAACAGGCAGCCAGGGGCGAGCTGATGGCTCTTTTCCTATCAGTCCTATCTCTTAAGTGCAAAAACCGTCCTAACTCCTTGCCAAAAAACTACTTACCCACTAATTGACTACCCTGTCTGCTTCTGGTATAATATGTGGCTTTATTGGAACAAAATAGTAATCATAAACATGAATTGGTAAAATAAATGAAGATATCGCTGAACTGGCTTAAGGATTATGTTGATTTCAATGGCTCTGTAGCGGAGCTGGAAGACATATTTATGCGGGCGGGTATGCCTGTAGAAGAGGTAAAGCAGGTTGGCGATGACTGGATGCTCGATGTGGAAGTTACCAGTAACCGGGGCGATTGCCTGGGCCATATAGGTCTGGCTCGCGAGGTTGCTGCCGCAACCGGGTCAGAGCTGAAAGTTCCCTCAGTTGAATTTAAGACGGGCACAAAAACCGCTGATTCGCTGGTTAAGGTGGTTAATCAGTCAAAAGGTCAGTGTAAACGCTATACAGCCCGGGTAATAGAGGGTGTGAAGGTCGGCCCATCGCCAGACTGGATGCAAAAGCGGCTGGAGACCATTGGTCTGCGCAGCGTTAATAATGCCGTTGATATTACCAATTATGTTATGATGGAGGTCGGTCAGCCGTTACATGCCTTTGATTATAATAAGGTAGCTGGTGCTACTATTATTGTCCGTCATTCTGAAAATGAACAGATGCAGATGATCGACCATAGCAGTCATAAGTTTGACACTGACTCGCTGTTTATTTGTGATGAGAACGGACCGGTTGCTCTGGCGGGTATTATGGGCGGCTGTGCCAGTGAGGTAAGCGATGTGACAGCTAATGTCTTGCTGGAAAGTGCCTGGTTCAATCCTCTGTCGATCCGCAGAACGGCGCGTAAATATGTGCTCAGCAGTGATTCATCTTATCGCTTCGAGCGTAATGTAGATATCTGGGGTGCCGACTGGGCTTCTCGACGGGCAATTTCCCTGTTGCAGCAGTTATGTGGTGGTACTATTGCCGCTGGTATGGTTGATAACTGGGAAAAGGATCAGCCAGAAACAGTTTCAACCACCCTGCGTATGAGCCGCCTGAATATGCTAACCGGCATAAAGTTTGAGCCGCAGCGTGCCGTTGACATTCTGTCATCACTGGGTTTTGCCCCATCATATAACAGCCAGACCGATGCCATTGCCTGCCAGATACCCAGTTGGCGGCGGGGCGATGCCACTCGTGAGGCTGATATGATCGAGGAGATCATTCGTATTCATGGGTTCGCTCATATTCCTACCGATGAAAAGATTCATATTAAGGTTAAGCAGCCTGATATGTTCCAGAAGACTCGTCGCCAGATATGTACTGCACTTAATGGCGTGGGTTATTTTGAAACTATAAGTGTGAGCTTCATTGATGATGGCCAGTGGCAGTTGTTTGCTGCTGCGGGGGAGCCGATAAGTGTGCTTAATCAGACTCGTCGTGCTAATAACACTCTGCGGCCGAGCTTGCTGCCTAGTTTGCTGACTATTGCCCGTACCAATCAGGATGCCGGTAATGGCCGCTGCAATATTTTCGAGATAGCGACCACATATCAGAAAAATGCTGGCAAGACCGGCGAAGCCTCGCGATTGGCTTTACTTACCAATGGCGATTTCCGCTATCTGCGGGGTGCGGTAGAGCAGTGTGTGAGGGCTATCGATAAGCGGGCCGAAGTGGTTTGCCGCCCGGCGAGTGTTAAGTGGGCTGGCGCTGATGCCGGTGCTGAATTTGTCGTGGGCGACAAGGTCATTGGTTATGCCGGGCTTATTGCTGATAATGTTAAAACTGCTTTCGGGCTGGATAAAGCCGTTGCAGTAGCAGAGCTGGACTTTACCGCTCTGACGGCCATGCAGGGACGGGTTCCGACCTGTCAGCCGATATTGCGGTTCCCGGCGATCGTACGCGACCTGTCGCTGGTTCTGGAAGAAGGCATAAGCTGGTCAGAGGTCGAGCAGGCGATCAGGTCTGCCAATATCGAAGATATGCGCGAGGTGAACTTCGTTGACATATATCGCGGTAAGGGCATAGACAAAGGCATGAAGTCGCTGACCCTGTCAATAACCTTCAAGAAAGCCGACGGCACCCTGACCCATGAAACCGCCGAAGATTATCAGGCAAAGGTACTGAACATCCTCAAGGATAAGTTCAAAGCCGAGCTGAGAGCGGTATAGTAGGACAGGCATCTTGCCTGTCGCCTGAATTTCGACGAAGTCGAAAAAGTATTATAG
>JAFGDI010000284.1 GCA_016932145.1 Sedimentisphaerales bacterium | reverse complement strand
GCGAGCTTAACCAGCCGATGATAATGCCTGATCTTATATTTTTGCCATGGCTTCTGATATAATTTATATAAATAATCCATAAGGTGCTATTATGGCAGAATTTCGGTTAAAATCAATATAAAAGACAAGCTAGGTTTTTGGCCCGGCTTGTGGTTGTTATGTTGTAACCGTTCACACGGTTACAGTAATGAAGCCACCGCCAATAATCAACCCCGCGGCGTGCAGTTGTATTATAAGGTAAACGCCGTCAATGCCGTGGGAACCAGCCCGAATAGCAATACGCTGCCGGTAGTGCTGTAGAGACGCATGATTATGTGTCTCAGTTAATTAATAAGGTATTCGCTGCGCTCATGGCTTAGAGAACCGGCTGAAGCCCGGGACTCTTAAGGCTCGCTGCGCTCGCCGTGCTATCTTAGCTGTCGCCACTGGCAAGTTTCGCCTGCGTGAGCGTAAGGACCGTAGGGGGGGGTAAGGGTGGTGTTGTCGATCAGTCTGGTTTTGCCTATAAAGACGGCCAGGGCTATGAGGGTTTGGGTTTCTATCTTTTCGATCGGGCAGAGAAGCTGATCGTCAACGATGGCAATATAATCGATGCGGGCCAGGGGATATTGTCTGATGACATTTTCCATAGCAGTGATGAGCGTAGCGGCTTCAGTGCAGCCGGCGGCAAAGAGTTCGGCAGCTTTATCGAGGGCGAGCCTGAGACACAGGGCCTGCTGTCTTTCGGCGGGCTCGAGATATCTGTTGCGGCTGCTCATGGCCAGGCCATCGGGTTCGCGAACAATGGGACATCTGATAATGGTAACGGGCATATTAAGCTGGCGAACCATAGTTTCGATAACGGATACCTGCTGGGCATCTTTCTGACCGAAGCAGGCGATATCAGGCTGAACTATATTGAATAGTTTGGTAACAACGGTAGTGACACCGCGGAAATGGCCGGGGCGGGAAGCACCACAGAGCCGGTCGGTAATATTTTCGACATTAACCCAGGTAAGGTTCTCATCGGGGTACATAACCTGGCTATCGGGGGCAAAGACCATGTCAGCACCATTAAGGCTACAGCCCTGGCAGTCTTGCGAAAAGGTACGCGGGTATTTATCAAGATCTTCAGCAGGTCCGAACTGGGTCGGATTGACAAAGATACTGACAACGACAAAATCGCATTTCTGGCGTGCGGCTCTGATAAGACTGAAGTGTCCTTCGTGCAAGGCACCCATAGTCGGCACAAAGCCAATGGTCTTACCTGCCCGGCGGGCGGCTGCTATTTGTTTACGGGTATCGTCAATAGAATTGGTGATTATCATAATTATTTATATCTGTTGTTTATCAGAGGAACCGGCTCTGTATTTTTCGACTTCATTTTCTGGTTCTTTACCCTTAGCCAATCTGAGTTTCTTTCTTCTGAGCATCTTTTGCATAAAAGCCCTGCCATGCGGAGTATGATGACGATACCAGTTAATGAGTCGATAACTGGCGAAGTAGGCAATGACAGACAAGATAAGACCAACGATCAGACAGCCAACCCAGAGATCAACGGTGAAGTCGATAAACTTGAGCATGAGGTTATAGAAATTAGTCCAGGTCTGATGGTTCAGCAGTCCGCAGTAGCCATTGAGGAATTCCTTTATGGCACTTTCAAACATTCTGAAGGTCATGCGCGGCCGTTCACAGGAAATGTTCATAATGGCATTGCCAATGAGATAGTTAGGCCAATAGACAGGCACAATAGTAAGAGGGTTGGTTATCCAGACAAAGGGCAGTCCGGAGATCTTATTAGCGCGGAAAATAGTAGCGGCAACAATAACCAGAGCGGATTGCAGACCAAGGGCCGGTGTCCAGGCCATAAAAATACCGATAGCCACACCGAGAGCAAGACGGTGCGGCGTATCGTCAATATGCAATATTTTATGGATAATGACTTGTTTGATTTTTTTAATTAGCGTATTCAGTTTTTCGTTATCTTAAAAGAGTTCATGCTCAATAATTTAACCGGCAAACACAAGGAATCAGTTGAGATACTCTTTGAGCAAATTAAAGAGGGTATCACGACTGAGCGGCTTGGAGATATAACCATTACAGCCGGCCTTAATGCAATCTTCCTGATCGCAGGGCATAGCAAAGGCAGTAACGGCGATAATAGGTTTGGTGAAACCCTTATCGCGGAGCATAGTAGTTACATCAAGTCCGTTAATATCCGGCATACGAATATCCATCAATACCAGATCGAAAGAATCATCAGCCATGTCGAGTACTGCCTTGCCATTATGGGCAAAGCAGCAGGTACAGCCGGCACTTTCGAGAATGACTTTCATAAGTTTTCGACTGGAATAATTATCATCAACGACGAGAATTTTACCGGCATTTATTCTGTTGATCTCAGTCTGGGTATGAACAATGCAGCCAAAAGCCGTATCGCCAGATGGGTCAGACTGAACCTTCCTGCTAATAGTTTCGATGGGCATACAAATACTGAAGACTGAGCCTTCACCCGGTACGCTGTCAAAATAGACAGCACCATTGAGCAGTTCTACCAGGCAGGCGAGAATAGCGAGCCCCATGCCGGCGGTCATTTCTTCATGCTCACCTCTTTCAAAAGGTTCAAAAACTGACTGCTGCATTTCCGGAGCTATACCACAGCCGGTGTCCTGAACATCAATAAGCAGGAAAGTGCCATCGTCTCTTTCGTGTTTAGCAGCCAGAGAGAGAACAACTTCGCCGGAGTCGGTGTACTGTAAGGCATTTTCGAGCAGGATATCGATACACCTGACGATATGATCGCGACAGCTATTGATCTGGTCAGGAAGCGAAGCAGAGCGAACCACCTTGAACTTCAACCCATTATTTTCCATAGTTCTCTGCCATTTTTTGTTAATAGCGGCAATCATGTCCTCGGTATCAAGAGGTCTTCTGGCAATAGATGCCTGGTCAAGGGCGCGAATACGAGAATATTCGACGATCTTATCAGTAAGACTGATAAGGCCATTTCCATTTTCGAGGATAGAGGCGACGAACTCCTTCTGGGTACTTGAAATATTTTCACTTTCAAGTATGGTAGCAAACCCAATAATAGCATTCATATAGGTTCTGATCTCATGGCCCATAAGAGATAAGAACTGGGTATTATCCCTGATCATCTGTTTAAGTTGTGCGTCATAATCTTTTTCGTAGCTGGTCACGATATTCCCCTTTAATTCTTCCCACACAGGTTATACTGACAATTACTGCAATACAATACAATGACAGTCAGATTAAGGTATTAGCATCCAGTGTCCTTTATTTTACGATAATTATCTTTACAATAGCGATCAGTCATGCCCGAGATATAATCGCAGACAACTCGCTGAAGAGGTAATTCTTCGAGCCGATCACGAAAGCGTCTGGGCATAAGTTCCGGGTGTTTGGTATATTGGTCAAAGAGCAGACCGATCTCCTGACTGGCACTTGATCTGGCCTGAGCAATGACCGGATGTTTATAAACATATTCAAAGAGAAAGTTTTCCAGCTCTTTCATCTGACTGCGTCGATAATCAGAAATAGCAACTACTTTACGACTGGCATTTTTAACATCGTCGATAGTCAGTGGTTTAAGCTGAGCGAGATTTTTTTCAGATTCAGCCAGAGCATCATTAACCATAATATCAATAATAGTTTTAGCACAACGCAACTGTCTGGCGATCTGATGAGCATCAGGGTAGAGTTCGGCGACAATAGCTCTCACATCGCGATAAATGGCAATATCAGCGAGCTGCTCTTCAGCAATAAGCCCGGCAGCAAGAGAATCATCAAGATCATGTGAATCATAAGCAATAGAGTCAGCCAGATCAGCAATCTGGCCTTCAACAGAGCCCAGGCCATTACCAAACTCGCTTTTTCTTTCAGGGTTATCATATCTGGTTTCGTGACATGCCAGGCAGTATCTGGTCTCATAGCAAAGATTAAGGCCACGGAAGTTTGGGTATGGGTGTTCAAGATAGTCAACGACCCGGAGCGATTGAGAATTATGTTCAAAGCCGCCGTAGCCTTGCATAAGTTCATTAAGAACCGCTTCACCACAATGGCCATAAGGAGGATGGCCCAGGTCATGAGCCAGGCAGGTAGCCTCGGTGAGATCTTCGTTAACACCCAGAGCTCGAGCCAGAGTTCTGGCGATCTGGGAAACTTCCATACTATGGGTAAGTCTGGTCCGGAAATAATCTCTGCCTGTGCCATCACCAAAAACCTGGGTTTTGGCTTCGAGCCGGCGGAACGAGGCACAATGCAAGACACGATCGCGATCGCGTTGAAAACAGGTGCGATATTCATGCTCTGGTTCAGGGAATTTGCGCCCCGGATCATCACTGCTGAGAACGGCATAAGGAGCAAGCCTGTCTTTTTCAGCTTGCTGGTATTTTATTCTTGTAACTAAATAGCAATCGAGCAAAGCCCTGACCCGCTTTCTTATTATAACCCTGTTGAACTGAGCAGAAGTAACAGGCATTCAGGTGGCAATACTAATTAATAAAATTTTAAGTATTATTGATAATAATGATGCTAATGTCAAGATTATAAGCGAATAAGGTAAGAGATAAATAAAAAGCAAAAAGCCTTGTAAGCATAAACTTACAAGGCTTTTCATTTTAACAACGAGGCCGACGAGGCTCGAACTCGCAACCTTCGGATCGACAGTCCGATGCTCTAACCAATTGAGCTACGGCCCCTCATTGTCCTTTTCTCCTGACTGCTCAAGAGAAGAGATAATATACAGGATTTGCGTTTTATTGCAAGGCATTTTTTAAGATATTTTCAAAAAAAATTACTGTAACTCAGTTAACACCTATAAGGTTAAATGTGTGTATGTAACAATCGAACAGAGATAAGAGCTGACGGTAAAACATAAAGTTAAAAACAGCTAATTTTATATGGCCTGAGATAATCTGGACGATAATTATCTGAAAAACATTAACTATAGACAGAACAATCTTAAAAAGAAAAGCGTACAGAGATTGACAGAAATAACAGATGAACAACTAATGGCTCGTATGCAGGCAGGAGATGCCACTGCGATATCAGTGCTGATAAAGCGTTATGAAAAAGAGCTTTACAGTTATCTTGTTCGGTTTATGAATCAGCCGAATCTGGCGGAGGAAGCCTTTCAGGAGGCGTTTTTGCAGGTACATTTGTCAGCAGATAGTTTTGATAGCGGCAGGCGATTCAAACCCTGGCTATATACCATAGCGACCAATAAAGCACGAGACATAATGCGTAGTCAGAGTCGTCGTCCGGCCGTAAACTTGAGCGTGTCACAGACCGATGATGAGTTTACCACTATCTGGGACAATCTGATGCGTGTGGAAGAGACGCCAGTTGATATTTTAGAGAAAGAACAAACCAGAGAGTTGGTTCGTAAAGTAGTTGCAGGTATGCCGGATAACCTGCGAGAAATATTGTTGCTGTCATATTTTCAGCATATGCCCTATAAAGACATAGCAGAGATGCTGGGCATACCATTAGGGACAGTAAAGTCTCGACTACATACGGCTGTAAGTCATTTTGCCAGCAGTTTCAAAAAGGTAATGGATAACTAGGATGGTAAGGACACTGTCTGTCGTAAGTTCTTTATTTGTTTTTAGTTATATGTTTTAAGTTCAGGCAGATCAGGTATTGCACAGTGAAGAGATCAGAACAGGAAAAATTTGAGCTTATATTTGAGCATTTAAGCGGTCATGTATCAGGTGGTGAAGAATTGGCCCACCTCTTGCGTGAGGACGAGAGATCTCGTGCGGTTTACGAGGGATTAGTTCGTACTTTTTCGCATCTTGACAATATAGGCGAAGCTACGGTGCCAACAGGTCTTAGCGACCGTGCCTTGAGTTATATCGAGGTTTACAGCCATGCCAAAGCGGCAGGCCAGAACGATAATAATCGCGTTATCATCTTAAATCATAAGGAGTTCGTGCGTGAGAGCCGGGCAAGCTGGGTATTAGGTAATTTGCGTGACCTGATAGCAGTAGCTGCCTGTCTGGCTATGGTGATCTTAGTGGGTAAGCCAGGGTTGGACTATTCGCGTGAGCTATCTCGACAGAAGCAGTGTCAGGGCCAACTGGCGGAAATTGGTTCATCTTTTGCCAGTTATGCCAGTGACCATGCCGGTCAGATGCCCCGAGCTGAAGGCGTGACAGCGTCAGAGCATGGCAAGTGGTGGCACATAGGAGAAGCTGATCCTGATGCCAGTTCATCAAACACCCGGCATATATACCGATTAGTCAGAGATGGCTATGTTCGCCCTGAGCGTTTTATCTGCCCTTCGGGTATAAGTAATCAGGAAGTATATGCCCAGGTAAAAGCCATGTCAGATAGAATAGCGCGTGAGCAACGAGATTTTCTGAGTCGTGATCATGTTAATTATAGTTTCAAACTAATGGTAGATAACATAGCTCGCTGGGGCGTGCAACGCGAAGCAGTTGCGGCAGACAAGAACCCTATTTTTGCGGACTTTGACAGTAAGTTACAAAATGTAGTATCTGTGCCGGACGGGTCAAAACTGCGAACGGTGAACTCGCGCAACCATAATAATGGCGGGCAGATGGTACTGTTTTCTGATGGCAGCGTAATATTCATGAAGAACCGCCTGGTAGGCCCACAGAGTGATGATATCTTTACCATAAAGAAGCGAGTAGAATACTTCGGCACAGAAAAGCCCGAATCTGATGATATATTCATAGCTCCGTAAAGGCTAAATTTAACAGAATACGATATTATTTGTAACCGTTCACATGGTTACTATTATTTTAACTCCCAGAATATGCCCTGTTTTTCTGCAGAGATGTGGAATTAGCAGGGCATTTTTTTATGTGCGGGTGGAATATTTTGCTTTTTTTTACAATGATTTACTACATATAGTGTGTCAGGGAAGGTTGTTGTGCGTATTTTGGATATTGACTTGGCTTGAAATGGTACCTATAATTAAGTTGAGACTGTGTCGGAAAGGCCAACACAGCCCCAGTGTCCGCGAGAAAACTTTTGAATTGGATCTGGTGGTGCAAAATGACTAACAGAGATAGCGTGAAGAAGCTGATCATTTGCGGTCGTAAGTCTGATGCAATAAGGGAGTTGCGAGCATTAAAGGGTTTAAGCCCAGACGAAGCCCGGCTGCAAGTTGAGCAATTAGAGAAGAAGCTGATTGCCTCAGGAGAGTTAACATTAGAAACATGTGGTAAAGGTATATGGGGGTGGCTGTCTTCACATCTGTAGTTCAGGTTATATAATAATAGTGCAAAATATCTCAGGCAT
>JAFGDI010000025.1 GCA_016932145.1 Sedimentisphaerales bacterium | reverse complement strand
TGAAAGTCCCGGCGGTTTTGGTCTGTATGGTTAAAATAAGTCTTAAATCTAAAGCAAGCCGGAGCTGGAAAGGTTTAATATTAACAACTGCGAATACAGCCAACTTAAACTGCTGTAAAGATTCTGTTATCCTGTCAAAAAAGCATTAGCAATGAATAATCAGCCCAACTCCAAATATATAAAACGAGACCTTGTAAAATTGGCCGGATTGGGCTATAATTCTCCTCCTTATGCTCAAAATAGGTAATATAGAATTGACTTTGCCGGTAATAGCTGCTCCTCTGAGCGGTTATACTGACACTGCTATGCGCATGATCAATCGCCAGTTTGGCTGCGAGCTGACCTTCGGCGGGCTCATGCTGGATAAATCAACGGCCTACCGCAAGGTATTGCAAAAGCCAGAATATCAGGTGATCGAGCAGGATCACCCGGTTGGCGGCCAGATATGCGGTACTGACCCGGAAGTAATGGCTAATGCCGCAGCGGCTCTGGTCGATCACGGCTATGACCTGGTGGATCTGAACTTTGCCTGCCCGGTTGCCAAGGTTGTTCGCCGGGGCCGGGGCGGAGCTATGATGAAAGAACCGGCTCTGGCCAAAGCCATTATCGATAAGGTGAGAAGCAGGATTGCCTGCCCGCTTTCTCTTAAAATAAGGCGGGGTTATGATGACTCGCCCGAATCCAGGCTGGCGTTCTGGCAGATCTGCGAGGCGGCGGTTAAAGGCGGAGTTGATGCTATCTTCATTCACGGCCGGACCACACTCCAACTTTACGGCGGTCAGTCAGACTGGAATATTTTACGGGAAGTACGCGAGAAATACCCGCAAGCCGTACTGATCGGCAGTGGCGACCTTATGACCGCGGAAAATATCGTTCAGCGGCTCGCGGAAAGCGGTTTTGATGGCGTTATCGCCGCACGCGGTATGATCGGCAACCCCTGGATATTCAGCGAAACCCGTGCCCTGCTCAATGGCCAGCCGCTGCCGGCTCAGCCGACAATTATGGAACAGTATAACATTATCCGCTCTCATCTGGAAATGATATTGCAGCATAGCCCGGCGCCCAGCGGCGTTCGCTATTTCCGCAAATTCATTACCAAATACGCCCGGCGCCACCCCCAACGAAAAAGAGTAATACTCGATGCCCTGACCGCCGATACACTCAGTGAATTCAACACCGCCCTCGATAAATGGTATGTCAATTACCAACCCCCTTACGCCGGGGGGACGGAACTTTAGTGCTTACGCCGCACGGGCGGAACTTTATCACTCGCGCCTTTTGCTGAGGCATTTTGTGCTGCTTGTGATTTCTGTCTCACACCAGCCTATCTGTCCAGTCGCTGTAAGAGTACACCCTTTAGGGCGCTAAATTCTAGCTCTTACATTTCTAAAATCAATCAGGCTCACAGCCTGAACTCCTGCAAGTCTCACCCGTGCGGCCCCGAAGCTGCAAGTCCCGATAAACATCGGGGTTAATTCGGGATAAACTCCAGCACCCGAGGGCGAAACTTTTGCATTCTTACCTTTGGTTGGGCTTATAATGCGACTAACTGCAAAAACAAAAAAACGGACACCTGTCTAAAGGCGTCCGTTTTTGTTTAACATAATTATAAATCGGCTGAAAATTAAAGACCGGCGAGCTTTTTAAGCTGGTCAACCTTATCGGTCAGCTCCCAGGTAAAACCTTCGCCTTTACGACCGAAATGGCCGTGGGCTGCGGTTTCCTGATAGATCGGGCGTTTGAGCTTGAGGTGATTGATAATACCACCTGGTGTCAACGGGAACACTTCACGAACTAACTTTTCGATCTGGGAATCCTTGATCTTGCCAGTGCCCATAGTATCAACGCGAACTGAAACAGGCTCAGCTACACCAATAGCATAGGCAAGCTGTACTTCGCAATTATCTGCCAGACCTGATGCAACAATATTCTTGGCAACATATCTGGCCATATATGCAGCAGAACGGTCAACCTTTGATGGGTCTTTACCTGAGAAAGCACCACCACCATGACGACCCATACCACCATAAGTATCAACTATGATCTTACGACCGGTCAGACCGCAATCGCCATGAGGACCACCAACAACGAATCTGCCGGTAGGGTTAACATAGATCTTGAGATTTTTATCAACGAGCTTCTTAGGAAGAACAGGCATAATAACCTGATCGATAACTTCCTTACACAGCTTCTTATATGGTACATCAGGAGCATGCTGAGTAGAGATAACAACAGTATCGATACGAACTGGTGTCAGACCATCATACTCTACAGTAACCTGACTTTTGCTGTCAGGTCTCATCCAGGTGAGCTTTTTACTCTTACGCAGCTTGGCCATGCGTTCAACCAGGCGATGAGCCAGATGGATAGGCAATGGCATAAGCTCTGGTGTGTCTTTACAGGCATATCCGAACATCAGACCCTGATCGCCAGCTCCCTGCTCTTTATTATATACTCCCTTGCCGGCGGTTACTCCCTGACTGATATCTGGTGACTGCTCATCTATAGTTATCATAACAGCACAGGTCTTACCATCAATACCATACTCCGGGTTATCGTAACCGATACCAGTAAGAGTATTTCTGACGATCTCCTGCAGATTTACATCAGCTTTGGTGGTTATTTCACCTGCTATTACAGCCAGACCGGTTGTCACCATAGTTTCACAGGCAACACGACTGTCAGGGTCCTGAGCCAGCATAGCATCGAGCACAGCATCTGATATCTGGTCTGCTACCTTGTCAGGATGTCCCATACTAACAGATTCACTGGTGAACAGGTACCTGTTTGACAAATCGGGCGTTACAGCGCATTTAGCATTTTTCTTACAAACACTTTTCTTGGCCAATTTAATACTCCTTACATTATATCAGCATTTATTTAGTAGGTGCTGAATATGAATCTAATCCGTCATTATGGTCATTCATGCCGGACATTTTACAGAAATTACCCATATAGCTACTTATATATGCCATACAGGGTAAAACGATAATATTATAGCAAAATAAAACTATTGCAAGCTAAAATATCAGCGATTTAAGGTTGTAACTATAAGATATAAAATATATTGCAGGCTTATGTCATATCATCAGCCCCCCCAAAAAACTCAACTACTTCTCCTGTTTTGGCAGCCGCGATAATCTGCTCACAATAGCTGACAAATACACAGTTCATAAAACACTTGACAGCCGATTGTTATATTCTTATGATTTGTTCTTGTTTAAAATATATAATTTACACCTACCTCAGGCGGATAAGCGATGAAATTATCAATATTTACCGCAATTTTGCTATGTATCACCGGCATAACTTTCGGTTCCGATACAATTAAAGATGGCTCTGCTCCCATACCGGCATCATTCCCTGATGCCAATGTCTGGCAGTTAGATCTGGAACTGCACGGCGACCCCAGCCAGATTAGCCTTACCCTGCCGGGTGAAGAAAAGGCCAGACGGTTCTGGTATATGGTTTATACCATTACTAATAACAGTAATACTGATATTGATTACTATCCGGTAGTTGAAGTTTTAACCAATACATTCAAACTATATGAAGCCGGGAAAGTACCTGTTAAACCAGTCTTTCAAGAGATCAAAAAAAGATATGCTGACAGCGTACCTCTCCTGGAACGAGAATTGGTAGTAGCAGGCAAAATACTTCAGGGCATAGACAATGCCCGCGACTGCGTCTTGATCTTAGACGATTTCGACCCTAATGCCACCTCCGTAAAGGTCTTTATTAAGGGACTTTCAAACGAAACTGCGGTTGTGGAGCAGATTGATGAAAAAGATGAAAAAAATAATAAAAAGTACTTGCTTCAAAAGACTTTAATGCTAGAATATAGCGTTCCCGGTGACCAGTTTAACCAGGACAAAAAGGTTATGCTGTTCAACAGACGGGAATGGATAATGCGTTAATTGCATTAAAATGTTATTATATAACGATTTATAAAGATATTTAGTTAAGGCGAGAAAAAATGGCTCATAAAAAAGGACAAGGTTCATCACGCAACGGTCGTGACAGTAATCCACAGTATCGCGGTATCAAGGCTTCAGGTGGTCAGGCAGTGACCGTTGGTTGTATTCTGGTAAGACAGGTTGGCGAAACCTACAAACCAGGTAAAAATGTTGGCCGTGGCCGTGATTTCACACTTTTTGCCATGAAAGATGGCCAGGTATCATTCAATGGTAAAACCGTAAGCGTTATCGCTTCCTGAATCTGATACTATAGCAAAGATATAAAGCCGTACATCAAGTACGGCTTTTTTTTTAGCAAAATCTCCTATGACATTAAATTTCAGCCTTTTTTATATAAGTTCGCTTTAATTTAACCTGTAAAAAGGCTATAATTCTTCACTATGAACAAAGATGAAATAATTAGCTGGCTAAAAGAAAATGATGCCAAGAAACTGGAATCGCTCTGGCAGCATGCAGACCAGGTTCGCCGCGAAACAGTAGGTGACCAAGTGCATCTTCGCGGTCTGATCGAAGCATCTAATATCTGCGTGCGTCAATGTCGCTATTGCGGCATAAATGCAGATCAGGGCCGGAAAGTTCAGCGGTATCGCATGAATATGTCCGAGATGCAGCAATGCGCTCAAATGGCTGTAGAATTCGGCTACGGCAGCATTGTAGTTCAGGCTGGCGAAGACTACGGTCTTACCACACAGTTCATTTCTGATTTTATCAGATGGGTTAAAGACAATACCCCCCTGGCAATAACCCTGAGCCTGGGTGAAC
>JAFGDI010000283.1 GCA_016932145.1 Sedimentisphaerales bacterium | reverse complement strand
TTATTAAACCGGCAACCCCCGGCTTTTGTACTCTATATCATTATATTATCGGCACTATTATCTTATATCATAATTAAATGTTAAAGACCAGTTACTACGGCTAGTAGTAGTATCACCCGGCTGCTGGGGCTACGGGGCCTACTCTATAGCTTCTGAGACGCTTTTGGCAGGCCTTACCCGCACCTGCGGCCCCCAGACATTTATCCAGCTCATGCCAAAAAAGTTTACTATGGTTTTTAACTCTGGTATGTACCAGTTCGTGCAATAAAATATAGTCGGCCAAATCAGCAGGCAGAAACATCAGGTTTATGTTGAGGCTTATATTATTAGCTGCTGAACATGACCCCCAGATACTGCTCTGATTACGAAATGATATTCTGCCCAACTGGAATTTATGCTCTCGGGCCAGTTCTTGCAGGCGACAGGCAAGAGTATTTGCAGCCGCTTCTATTTCGGCTCGGGCAGGCACCGCCTGTGGCACTAACTGCTGGCGGGATCTGGCTATTTTCTCCTGCTGGTCGATTATCCAGTCTTTCTTACTATTAACAAAATTGATCGCTTCCTGCCAGGGTGATCGCCAGGGCATAGAAACCATAATAGAGCCGCAATGCTTTACTGTCATGCGTAAACACCTGCTTTGCCGATACTTACGCAGAGTTACATTACCTATGCCCTCAATATTTATATCGCGTGAATAGCTCATTACCAGCAATTATCTCCGGGATACCAGTAAAGTAATAAAAAACACACCACCAATAGCAGCGGTAATGATACCAACAGGCATTTCCGCCGGGGCGGCTATGGTACGGGCCAGAGTATCGCATAAGATAAGGAATGCACCACCAGCCAGAAAACACACCGGCAAAAGCAAACGATGATCAGTACCATTAACCTTTTTCACAATATGCGGAACGATCAGCCCAACAAAAGCTATCGGGCCAGTCTGAGAAACTATTGCCGCGGTAGTAACTGACCCGCCAAAGAAACACCATTTCTGCACTGAACTGACAGATACACCCAGCCCGGCGGCCAGCTCCTCACCAAAGACAATATGATTCAGACTTACCGCCTGACAAAAAAGAACGCCCAGCCCGGGTAAAATCAAAGGCAATAAGGGCAGTATCTCACTCAGTCGGTTTATGTCAAGACCACCCATTATCCAGCGGTCCATAGATACCAGCAAATGCGGACTGGACAGATAACGGATCAACATTACCAAGGCTGACGATATTATACCAATAACAACACCCGCCAGCAGCAGGGTATTGACTGACATGGCACCAGACCTGCGTGCCAGCCGATAAATAAACATAGCAGATAATCCGGCACCAAACAGAGAAAATATCTGCACTGCACCAAAACCGACCAGACTAATACCAGATAATGATGGTATTGAAAGAGCCAGGACAGCACCCGCAGAACTACTGCCGGCCAGCCCCAGAGTATAAGGGTCTGCCAACTGATTATGCAATATTGTCTGAAATACCACACCAATCAATGCCAGTGACCCGCCAGCGATAAGTGCCATGACAATACGCGGCAATCGCTGATTGAAGAGAATGCGTGCATCTATAGAACTGTAATTACTATCGATCAGGTCGCGACAGGCCTGGCCAATGCTAACTGACTCACTGCCCAGCGTTAAGGCAATAAAAACCACCACAAACAGCAAGAGCAAATACAAGCTCAATACCACAATGCAGCGAGATAAAGATGTCTGGACTTGGTTTTGACTCATTACCACATATGGTCTTCAGCGAAAGGGTTAAAAGCTTTATCAGCTCTTTTCATTTCCTGTTCCTTCGCCGCAGCCATATTTTTAATTATAACTGAAGCATAAGCCATATCAATGCCGTGGGTTATCTTGAGATTAGTCGAATCACTCTCGACTATCTTAACCGGAACACCCATCGCCTCTGCCAATTGCGAATCATCGGTGATATTCTTCATCTGGTCGGAAAGGTTATCATAAGCCTGAAAAATTATCTCCGGCTTAAAAGTCTGGGGCGTTTGAGCCTCCCAAAGCTCTGAACGATCTACCGTCTGTACAATATTGAGGTCAGGACCTGCTTTTTTGATCGTACCCACCAGACGAGCAGCCGGTAAAGCTGCTCCTGTCTCAATGGCCGCCTGAAAGACCCTGGTTATAAGCTCATCAGAAATACAGGGCCGGGCGGCATCATGAATAGCGATCAGGTCAAGATCAATGCCCTTTACCGCGGCCAGCAAATTTTGCACTGTCTGCCAGCGCTCGGCACCGCCAATAACGGTAGTAACACCATAAAAATCGAGCTTCGCACCCCATTTGATCTCGTACATCTCCTGCTCATCCGGGGAAATGGCCACGACGATCTTTTTTACATCATCTCTCTGAGCAAAAGCCTCGATCGTACGAATAAAAACGGCCCGCCCATCAAGATCAACGAACTGTTTGGGTCTTTTACCACCAAACCGGCTTGAACTACCGGCAGCAGGAATCAGGACGGCTGCTTTCAAATTCATCTGTTCTTCCTTAAAGTATTACAAAAAAGCACCTTACAAATAGTGCCCGATATTTTATTAACACATGCTTAAACCTTATTAATAATATCTCATTTAAGCAGCAGACCATAATACATATCAATGTTGTTTTATGTCAAGTCGTAAGTTGATCTCAAAATAGCCTTAATGAGCAAGAACGCTTAATCAGAAAGCACAAAAACCCGTCACACTCATCATAAAGCATTAAAGAACAATAAGTTAAGAGACAAAAAGACATCTGCACATAAGCTCTTAACGCATATAAATACTTTTTAATTATAAACTTAGGAATAATTAATGCCGAAAACAATGACGGGTGTCACACCTCCCCGCTAAATATAATTGATATTAAGGGTGATAGTTGCTATATTGTATAATTCGCAAAAGCTCATAAAATGAGCGTTCAGTAAGAGAAAAAGACTATAAGTATCTGTAAATATTGGAGTAATATGTCATGATGCAATTTATGCGCGAGCACCGCAAGGCTCTCTTGATCGTTTTTGTAGTAATCTTCGCCGTTTGTTTCGGCCTGCCAAGTTATATGGGCAATCAGCGTAATCAGGTCGATCGCGAGATCGGTAGTTATGCCGGGGCCGATGGTACGAAGGTTATTTATACCAGTCAGGACCTGGGCTATGCCGCGGTTCAGCTCAAGAGCATGTTAGAATTACAGGTACCGCAGCTTTTACTTCAGGGCGCAATGTATGATGAGTCTTTGGCTCTGATCAATCCGATTGCAACCAATCTGGTATGCAATGCTGTTTTTGGTGATGCCCGTACCTCTTATATGACCCGTTCCTATCTGATGGACGCTACCAGGTACTTATCAGCAGATGCCCAGGAAGTTGAAGCTACTTATACCAAGATAGTAAAGCTCATCGACGGCACTCGTCAGGGCAGCGAAAACTTCCTCGTACTCAGTGCTGAAGCTCATCGCAATGGCTACTACGCCACCCAAAAGCAGATCGACTTCATCACTGAAATAGCCCGTATGCAGGTTAATCAAAGCGGTATGAAACTCTCCAACATTCTGGCTAACGCCGGGATGACCCTGAGTAATTTCCAGGAAGGTATCAGCAACCTGATATCTATAGTAATCTATGCCGATGAAATTACCAAAGTCGGCGGCGTAAATGAAAATGAGATTCGCAACAGAGTAAGAGATAATGTCGAAGTTGACAGACTCAGCGGCTCTTATGTAGAGTTCAGCAGTTCACTGTTCAGAGACAAAGTTACTGACCCGGACGAGGCTGAAATTGTTGCTCATTTTGAGAATTATAAAGCTATCGACCCTATGAATATCAAAGCCGACGATGAGAGCAATAAGTTCGGATTCAGCTATATGCTGCCCGACCGCTTACAGGTCGAATTCCTTGATATAAATGTTTCTGCCATATCAAAAGCCAGGCAGGACGAATTCGCTGCAAAGCCAGCTACAGAGCAGGAAGAAATATTGCAGAAATACTGGTCTGAGCATAAGTCAGAACAAGACTACCAGACCATGACTCGCCCGACAGATGGCAGTGAACCTGTAATGCAGCAGAGAACTTTCGATGAAAGCTATACTGTTCTCAAGAGAAATTACATTAACAGTCTGGCACTCGAAGAAGGCCGCAAGCTCATGGCCGATATTCGCGATTCAGTGCGTAATACCAATGAACTGTTACAGGCTAATATTGACTGGCAGGAAGTTGCAGGCAAGCTCGGCGACAATGTAACTCGCAATGCTACAGAGTATCTCAGCTACGAGAGCCTGAACAGCTTTGAACGCTTTGGCGTTGCCAAAGTCACCCTTATGAACAATGCACCTCTGGGCCAGGTATTATTCTCAAGTGAGCCGATGCGTGACCAGCCGGCCTCAAAACTCGATGCCGAACCGCTGAAACTGCGTGAACCACTGCTCTTTGTTGAAGCCGGCTACGGTAACAATATCAGCAATCTTTACGCCGTTCGCATTATTGGCTTCGACAAGTCTCGTCAGGCTGTGAGCATAGACGATGACGGCCGTCAGGGTTCAGCTCAGGTTGCACCTCTGGCA
>JAFGDI010000282.1 GCA_016932145.1 Sedimentisphaerales bacterium | reverse complement strand
TTGCCAGCTTCGCTCAGCCATTCGCTGATCATACTGGCCTGTTGGCCAATCAGGGCTATCTGTGACCGCTGGGCATCAAGTTTGCTCTGCTGGATTATAGTAACCTGCGTCATGATCAGAAAAACCGCCGGGTAGAGAATAATCGGCAGGCCGATCATGGCAAACAGTGTTCTTCTGTCACGCAGGGTCTCAAGCAGTTCTTTACACAAAATAGTTTTAATGATACGATAGTTCATGACAAGCCCCGGTCTGGATTATAGCTCTTATTGCTGACTGCTGAGTACCTGACCTTTCAATATCAGCAGAGCGGTTTTAAGTTGTGGGTCAGCTTCCAATAGTTCATTTACTGTCCAGATGTCCCAGTTTCTTTCTTCCCGCGGTGTTGATGGATGGTGCAGGGTATCGGCATCTCGTGTTGCTTTGGCCCAGGCCTTAAGCTGTTCCAGAGTAAGTTCTACCGTTACATCAGGGCTTACACCAAAATCTTTATTGAGCTTGTCTTTGGTGTCTCGCTGCACGCAGCGGCCACCGGGCAGATAATATCTGGCTATGGTTAATTTTAGCTCGGCGTCAGTGAAGCCCAGTTTAATTACATTTTGTACACTGCCTTTACCATAGGTCTTTGTGCCCACGATCAGAGCCCGGCCATTATCTTTAAGTGAGCCAGAGACGATTTCTGAGGCACTGGCTGAAGCAGAATTCACCAATATTACCAGCGGTATTTCACTGTCAAAGCAGCGGCTGGGACGTGCCATACGAATATCTTCATAGCCATCAGCCAGACGATAGCGGCTACTTACGATAACCCCTTCTTTAATAAAGAAATTCACTATATCGACAGCCGTTTCCAGATATCCGCCCGGATTACTGCGGAGGTCCAGGACCAGAGCCTTCATACCCTGAGCTTTGAGCCGGGCAATATCGCTGAGCAGATGACCGGCAGTCTCACCGGAGAAACTCGTAAGCCTGAGATAGCCAACGGTCTTTTCTTCGTCCAGAAAATATTCCCAGTCGCCCATTATGTCGCGGGTAACTCCCTTTACAGTTGGTACAACTATCTGTTTGCGTGTGACGATGAATTCACGCGGCTCATTAAACCCTTTACGCATAACCATCAGCTTAACATCTGTGCCATCGGGTCCGGTAATAAAATCGATCGCCCGTTCTGTGGTCATGTCTTTAGTCTCTTTGCCATCAACTGAGATTATCACATCATTGGCATCGATACCGGCTTTACAGGCAGGGGCATCATAGCTTATCAGCGAATCGGCGATAATGTAGCCTTCTTCGTTTTTATCAATTACTACGCCAATGCCAGAAAAGACATTAGTCATAGACTTGCGGAAATCTTCTACCGCCTGAGGCCAGACAATATGGGTATAAGTATCTGTAGCCTGAGTTAAACCCTCGCCAAACTCTGCCAGTATGACATTAGTGGGCAATTCCAGAGTACTGCTATTGATCTGCATTATCTCGGTGATTACCTGGCGACATTTATTGAAGTCGCAGCTTTCCCGGGGCAGCTCGCGGAGCTTTCTTTGCAGGGTCTTGAGCTGGAGCAGATAAATGCCCTTTTTATCGGCATCAGCCATTACTGGAAATGCCTGTTCGATCTTATCGGTCTGGGCCAGTAGCATACAATATTCAATGCCTTCGATCAGCATTTGCTGAAAATTTGGTACTTCGACATAATTGGCCTGTAATTCAGCCAGTGCCTTTTCGATTATCTCCAGAGTTATTTCCTTGCGTCTTTCCTGCCAGGTTATGCCCTCAGAGTTAGGGTCAGGTATATAGGTAGCCTCATTAATTGCCTTTCGCTGCAACTCTTCCTGCATCTGGTCATACTTATTGGGCTCGCCGGTAATCTCCCCGATAAAGGCCAGTGCCTTGCTATAGGCATCAAGCCCTTTACCTGCTGCTTCCAGTTCGGTGCCAATGGCCAGGCCGCGTTCAACGATCTCGGCTTTTACCGCCGGATCAACGGTGCTGGTAAATTCCATTCTTTCGCAAAAGCTGTGTATCTCAAAGAGATCGGCCAGGGCCTCCAGCCAGAATTTCTGAGAATCATCTGCCAGTTGCTTTTCCAGCTTGCTCTTTTCGTCGGCAGCGAAATCATGTTCCTTACTGATCGCCAGCAGAGAATCCTGCCATTTGGCCTTTTTCAGTGACTTTTCCAGATCGTCGGAGAGCTGATCATACTCTTTCTGGCGGGCCTGTGCCATAAGCTCATTAAGCTGCTCATAATTGTCTAAGACTTGTTCCAGCGGCAGACCGGCATCAGAGAGCTTGAACGATTCGGGTAACTCCTGAAATACAGACCCGGCCTGCTCCATTTTACCCGCGCGAAAGCTCTCGTAAAGAGGCTTGCGGTCCTGACTTTGGGCCAAAACAGGCAAAATTAGGGAGAAAATTGCTATAAGTGTAGCAATCATAATATAGTTACGCAAAAATAAGCTCAGGCGTGCCTTCATTCTCGATCCTTCTGGTTTTATACCTTTACAGCTAAGGTTATATATTCATAAATGCAAAAGCTATTTATCTTTACCGCAGTCAGTGACCAACATTGACCCCCTGACATTATTAATACCCCGATTTTAGTATCAGGTTCAATTAAAAGCCAGAAAATATTACTCGAGCTGTGCTTAATCTGCGGTGTGAATTTGGATGGGTTTTACAGTCTTATGACACTTAAAGCCCAATATACTCTCGGTTCTGCTCTTTTCAGATTATATCTCTGTTGCACCGTTAACGGGCTGTTCGCTTTTTGGGATTATGGCCTGGGCCTGGGGCCATTGGGCGATTATGGTCTCGTAATCAGAGATTTCGGTAATTTCAAATAAGAGCTTATTGGTATTAAATTTCTGATAGAGTAATTTATGGTCACTGGAGAAATACTGAAGCATTTCCAGCTCGCCGCAGAGAGATAAAGCGGCAGTGCCGTTCTGGTCCAGAGCTACAATTGCCGGTGGGATATTTTCCCTGCCGGTGATCGTTACTTCGCAGGATAGGTCATTGACCAGATCGAGGTCAAAGGCCAGCCCTTTGGGATATTGGTCCAGTCCGATAGAAGTTATATAATCAGCAAAAAAAGCCGGAACGAAGTAATAGCTGACGGCTGGCAACGGAGCTTCCAGCAGTTTGGTACGATTTTTAACTATCGATAATATGCCATTGTTCAGGGAGATAATATCAACTATGCTGCCCTGCGGGTCGGAAGTGGTTGTGTGTTCAGCCAGTGAGCTGTAATTGTTGGCGACCCGCCAGAGACTTTTCTGAAAATATGCCTGGTCCGGAATTGCCAGTACTCTTGATCCGGTCAGATGCTGATCTTGCCATTCAATATGTTCTACGGTAAAGCCAATTGGTTGACCATCTTTAGTGAGCAGATAATAATTATCCTGCGGTTCAGCCGGAATATACTCAGACAGTCCGGAACCTGGCTGGTTAAATGAGGCCAGCAGTTCTATGGTGTTGGTTTGCCGGGCTTTCGATTGAACGAAAAGCCAGGCCAGAGCGACTGTCATAAAAAACACTATGGCCAGCGATACCGAAGACCTGGTAGGGTCAAACATATAAGGGTCATGCTCTTTATTTTTTCGTTTGAATATATTCATATTTAACTCGGCATTTAGAGGACAGTTGGGTTCTTTCCTGTTTTCAATATTGATAACCGTTAATAGAAAAAAATAAGCAATAAGAGTAACTGTTCACGGTTACTAAAAAAACAAGCCGCTGGGCTAAATAACCCAACGGCTTGTAATTATAACATAATTTCAGGTTTATTACCAGAATATGATGTACAAAAGAACTGTCATAACACAGACTGCTATACCCCAGAATTTAGCACCGGCAGAACCTCTGATGTCCATTTTCTCGTTAACAGGCATTTGCACGGGCTCTTTAAGCGGCCAGAGTATGGTCAGAATAGCCAGAACTGCCAGGCAGATACCAAAGCACAGGGCCATACGATTGAGGAATGCCATCCCAGCTATGGTATTGAGCAGGGGGATGGTCTTTAATACTGGTATTGAAGGACTGAACTTGAACAGACCATAGAGCAGAACATTCAAAAGTATGCCAACGGTACCGGCAAACTTTGGAGTCTTAGCTACCAGCAAGCCAAATATGAAGATAGCCAGAATACCCGGGGAAAGGAAGCCCTGGAATTCCTGAATAAAGGTAAATATGCCACCAAACTCAGGACGCCCAAGCATTGGTGCAATTATCATCGCTATCAATACAAATACAACAACGCAAATACGACCTACCATAATGAGTGCTTTCTGAGAAGCATTCTTGTTCATTTTGGTAAATACATCCATGGCAAAAATGGTCGAAGCTGAGTTCAACATAGAGGCCAGAGAGCTTACTACAGCACCAAAGATCGCAGCCAGAACAAAACCCTTCAAACCATTACCAACTGGCAATAGCTTTTTGATCAATGTCGGGAAGGCGGCATCGTAGTCATAACCAACCAGTGTGGTAGAAACAAGCATATTCTTTTCAGCAGCAACTTTTGCCTGCTCAGCATTGGCGGCAAAAAGTGACTCGGCATCAACGGCTGCTGGAGCATCACTGCCAAGCAGACCGGCATTATAAACCAATAATTGTGTGGCTGTTTCAGGCTTTAATTTAGCAAATGCTTCATTAAATAGAAAAACTTTTTCTGTGCCAGCTTCATACTCGGCGATTATTGTCGAATTTTTCTTTATGGCTTCATCGTGCAGGTCATTACTGAACAGATTGTATGCCAGTATGCCGGGTATTACTACTACAAACGGGATTATCAGCTTCAGGAATGCCGCAAAAACCACACCCTTCTGACCTTCAGCAAGCGACTGAGAACCAAGTGTTCTCTGCATAATATACTGATTAAGACCCCAGTAGAAGAAGTTTGGTATCCACAGACCAATTACCAATGCTGTCCATGGAATTGAAGGATCTTCCTTGCCACGCACCATATGCAGCTTACCATCAGGAAGATCTGCTTTGTTAAGAGCTGTGAATCTTTCCATTGGAGTGGCATTTTCTAACTGTTCTACGGTAACAGATGGGTTGACACTGGTTTTAATAAGCTCGTTGGCATCCATTTTGCCCAAAGCTCCGAATGCTAATACGGCTATGATTACACCACCGATTACCAGAGCTGAACCCTGAAGCAGGTCGGCCCAGGCACAGGCTTTAAGACCACCAACAAAAACATAAACTGCCGAAAGAATACCAATGATCCAGCAACCAGTGGTAATGTCACCAAAGTTAAGACCGCCCAATGTTACACCGTCAAAGTTTACGCAGATAACCTTAGCACCTGAATAAATAACTGAAGCGGTTGGCACGCCCACAAGTATAACCAGAGTGGCTAATGCCATTACCCAGCGGGCCAGGGGTGAATATCTGTATTCCAGAAACTGAGGTATGGTATAGATGCCGCATTTGAGGAATTTTGGCAGGAAAACAAAGGCAACAACTACTAATGTTATCGCAGCCATCCATTCATAACTGGCTATAGCCATACCAAGCCAGTCTGCGGCCTGACCTGACATGCCTACAAATTGCTCGGTTGAGATATTAGCTGCTATGAGAGAAAAACCTACCAGCCACCAGCTCAAACCACGACCAGCCAGAAAATAATCTTCACTGGTCTGTTCTTTATGTCCTTTGTTACCGCTTTTAACAAAACCTACCAGAAGTACTGCTGCAATAAAGGCCAAAAAGACCAGTATATCAGCCATTCCTACCAGGCTCTGCGCCAACACATGTTCGTTCATCACACGACTCCCTTAACTAATTTACTACTAAAAAATCATTCTGGCTTTAAGTATGTACCAGAGTTACAGTTTTCGACAGTTTTAAACACTGTAATATCATAAGAACGATATAGTTTTATAAAAATTAGCGACAAATGGTCAACTTG
>JAFGDI010000281.1 GCA_016932145.1 Sedimentisphaerales bacterium | reverse complement strand
TTCATTGCCCAGGCGATAAGCGTGAAGCCAAAGGTACCATGCGAGGCAATACCGAAGACTTCAAGGTTTATCGCACTTATTCAATTGCCTTAGGTGCCGGGCCATATAAGAGTAATTCTGGCACATACCCTCATAAGGCACATGCCAATGGCGGCTCGATCAAACAGCCTCAGGATAAATATGTCTTTGTAGAACACTCTTATGACTGTCTGGCCTGTAATTACCCCGACCGCTGGCTATTCAATGTCTCTTTAGTTGGCGACCTTAATGGCGACATTCAGCTCTGGTCAGCCGGGACAACAACATCTCACGGCATGACAACAACCTTTGGCTTTGCCGATGGTCATGTAGAAACAAAGAAATGGGACACCAAGAGCGTGCGTATCTGGTTTGGCTCAGACAGAACCGAACTGCCGGACTGTCCGGACTTTGTTCGTGGCGTTGATGACAATAAGATGGTACTTCGTAATAATGAAGATGCCAAGTGGTTATACCTGCATAACCCGGGCAGATAATCTATATACCAGCTATCAGTATCTATAAATACAATGCTGACTATATTTTACCAGTTTTCTCTGCCTGGCTATGCACTCCAGGTCTGTCAGGCAGAATGAAATTCAGATCATAGAATGTGAAGGATATTGTTTTGATCTGACCAATATGCGGCACAGACACTTAAATCGTCTGTGCCGCTTTTATTTCCGTAGAGACGCATGATTATGCGTCTCTCAAACGCAGACTCATCTGGAATGAAATCTGAGACGCATAATCATGCGTCTCTACTTAATACATTATTCTATAAGCATTTAAAGGTTATTAAAGCGTATCAGGCCGCTTTCAACTGATTGGTCCGGATATAGTGTATATTTACCTGATAATTTACCGAAAATGCACCTTTGGTAAAGCGTTAAATACTACAAATAATTGATGTAATGACTTATAAAATCGGTATAATACTATGATTCAGGAAAAATACGGCTTGATCGATAGATATTTCGGTCATATAACCGATAATAAAAAAGATTATTAAATATAGTTCGGAAAGGATATTACGACAAAATGTCTGAAAAATTACAAAAACTCGAAGATCTGGTTTCGCTTTGCAAGCGGCGTGGTTTCATTTTCCAGTCGAGTGACATATATGGCGGTCTGGCAAGCTGTTATGACTACGGTCCTCTGGGGGCAGAGTTAAAACGCAATGTAAAAAACGCCTGGTGGAAGCATACCGTACAGATGCGCGATGACATGGTTGGGCTGGATTGCTCGATCCTTATGCACCCGATGGTATGGAAGGCTTCCGGCCATGTTGATAAATTCGCTGATCTGGTAGCCGAATGTAAGAAATGCCATACTCGTACCCGGGCCGACCATCTGGCCGATGCTCAGGGCAATACTACAGAGGGTGCCAAGACTGCTGAGGACCTTATCAAAAAGATATGCCCAAAATGCGGTACCACCGGACAATTCACCGAGCCCATGCCCTTTAAGCTCATGTTCGAGACACAAATGGGCGCCAATGCCGATGATTCTATGACTGTTTATCTGCGTCCGGAGACTGCTCAGGGCATTTTCGCCAACTATCGCAATGTTTTGGATAGCACCCGCGTGAAAGTGCCTTTTGGTATCGCCCAGATCGGCAAGAGCTTCCGTAATGAAGTGACTACCAAGGCGTTTATCTTCCGCACCCGTGAGTTCGAGCAGATGGAGATCGAGTTCTTCTGCAAGCCCGGCACAGAAGAACAATGGTTTGAAAAATGGAAAGAAGCCCGCATGAGCTGGTACACATCTTACGGTATTCGCCCGGAAAACCTGCGCATGCGTGAACATGACAAAGATGAACTGGCCCATTATGCCAAAGGCTGTGTTGATATCGAATATCTGTTCCCGTTTGGCAAGGGCGACTGGCAGGAGCTTGAAGGTATCGCCAGCCGGACCGACTATGACCTGCGTCAGCATCAGCGCGGTATGAGAAGCGTGACCAACTGGATCGAAAATGGCCGCGATGCCGTTACCACACCATTGAAGGCTGAAGATGCTGATTGGGCCAAAGGGCCGCTGAGCTATTTCGATGAAGAGACTCGTGAACGCTATATCCCTTATGTCATTGAGCCGTCAGCCGGTGCCGATCGCGGTACGCTGGCTTTCCTGGTCGATGCCTACACCGTTGAAACTCTGGAAAATGGTGAGGAACGCAATGTGTTCAAGTTCCACCCGTCTCTGGCCCCGATCAAGGCGGCGATACTGCCATTGGTAAAGAAAGATAGAATGCCGGAAAAGGCCACTAACCTTTATAATGACCTGAAAAAATACTTCCCCTGTTTCTACGATGAAAAGGCAGCTATCGGCCGCCGGTATCGTCGTCAGGACGAAGCCGGTACCCCCTACTGCGTTGTGATCGACGGACAGACCAACGATGACAACACCGTAACTGTCCGCAACCGCGACACCATGAAGCAGGACCGTATCAATATCGATCAGGTAAAAAGCTACCTGAGAGAAAAACTGGATATGTAAGAATGCAATGAAGTAAGGTTGTAAGGCATCAAGGGAGTAAGTTATCAGAACATTCCTGCTACCTTGCGGCCTTACTTCTTTTTCTGAACAAAGGGTAATGACTATGGCAAATCTTGATCTGAAAATTGAAAACAGAAATTTCAGGCAGTTACTGGGTAATGGAATTTCCTATAAAATACCTGAGTTCCAAAGGGATTACTCCTGGACAATTAATGAATTGGAAGACCTCTGGCTGGATATTCTGTCTATGCTTGATGAGGGTGGTGAGTCTGGTCACTACATGGGTTATATCGTACTGCAATTAACCGGGAATAAAAAATTTACTATTATTGATGGCCAACAGAGGATTACCTCTATTACATTACTTGTTCTTGCTGCCATAAAGAACCTGTATCGAATTGCTGAAGCTGGTATCGACTCGGAAAACAATAAAAAAAGAGCGGAGCAGTTGCGAAATAGTTATATTGGCTTTATTGACATAACTACATTGATACAATATCCGAAACTTGAACTTAATCGCCACAATAATTATTATTATCAAAATAACATTGTTCCGTTGCGACTTATGTCGCTCACGAGAAAAAACTCTTCTGAAGAACTTCTTGGACAGGCGTTTGATTGGTTTTATACACAACTTGAGGCAAAGTTTGGTAATGATTGGCATGCCCTCATGTTGTTTATCGATGGCTCAAAAGACGGCCAAGAAGGCGTTACAGATAAATTGCATTTCACCGTAATGAATGTAACAAATGAATTAAACGCGTACAATGTGTTTGAAACCCTTAATTCACGAGGCGTAAGGCTCTCTACGACAGACTTGCTCAAAAACTACCTCTTTTCCATTGTTGACAAACACGGAGCGCATATCTCAGAATTTGAATTACTGGAAGACACCTGGGGGAAAGTAGTTTCTACTCTGGGTTCCGAGAGTTTACCAGTATATCTCAGATCATATTGGAATAGTAAAAATAAACTGATTCGTGCCAACGACTTATTCAAAACCATTAAAAAGGAAATATGTAATAAATTAGAAGTTTTTGAACTGGTCAGAGCTATGGATTCAAATGCTGTTGTATTTTCTGCTATCCAAAATCCTGCCGTGTTTAAGTGGGATAAAGAAGAGTTGGTTTATCTTACAACCATTCTTAAATTTAATATCGGACAACACATACCACTGCTCTTAGCGGCTTTCAACATGCTCTTTGCTAATAACCGCAAGGATTTTGATAAAATATTAAGGTACATAACTGTTATTTCGTTCCGCTATAATGTTATCTGCAATCGGCAGACACATGAGCAGGAAGTGATTTATAATAAGATAGCTATGGGGTTGTCGGCAGGAACGATTACCAGTGCTGCTGAGGTACTGGTTATGCTCAAGCCGTTGTATCTCGATGATAAGATATTCGGCGATGCTTTTGCCAGAGCTTCGTTTGACACTTACAATAGTAAGAATAGAAAGCTGGTCAGATATATTTTACTGGAATTGGAAAAGCAGCTTTCAGGTAATGAATACGATTTCGAGAGTGATAATTATAGCATAGAGCATATCTGGCCGCAAAATTATCAGGGGCAGTCAGAGGAATATCCTCGTGAGGCCAGAGAGCTTATTAATCGGCTGGGTAATATGACCTTACTTGATGCTACTGAAAATCGTGACTTGAGTAATGAGTTATATTGCCAGAAGAAGGATGTTTATGCTCAATCGAGATTCCAGATAACAAATAGCATTCCGGTGCATTATCATCAGTGGAATACTGCCAAGCTCGAATCAAGACAAGAGCAGATGGCAAAGCTGGCGACCGCTATTTGGAAACTTACATTTTAATTGCAAGGAAGCGAAGATATATTTATGCCGATCCCTCCGATAGTATGGCTGGTTTTTTTGTTTGTGCTGGGTGCCTGCATAGGCAGCTTTATTAATGTTGTGGTATGGCGCATGCCGCGTGAGATGTCACTGTCAAAGCCTGGCAGCCATTGCCCGGCGTGTAAGCACCCTCTCGCCTGGTATGACAATGTACCAATTCTGGCCTGGTTCTATCTAGGCGGTAAATGTCGGTATTGCAAATGTCCGTATTCATTTAAATATCCGTTCTTTGAGTTTCTGACCGGCGTTATGTATGCCGGGCTATTCTGGCTGTATTTCGTTAAGGGTATCAGAGCTGATATGCCCGCCTTTGAGCAAGGTGGCTGGTCCATATATGCAGCTCATATCATCCTGCTGAGCTGCCTGCTGGCCGGTTCTCTGATCGATGCTGTTTTTTTCATTATACCACTTTCCATAAGTTATTTCGCTGCTGTTTGCGGCCTGGCCCTGGCAGGTTTTGAAACCAGAGCTTTAGCTTTGAATAATATTATTCCAGATAATTTCTGGCAGCTTGCCCCTTCTGTTGGCCCTGAAACTGCGGCCCTGGCTATTGGCGGCAGTATCGGCCTGCTGGGCTCTATGCTCCTGCTGAAGTATGGTCTTATCCGCCGCAGTTTCCTGGAACTAGAACAATGGGAGCAGGCAAAGTATGAAGCCGAAAAGGCAGGCAAGCCGTTCCATAGCCCCGAGCCGGCAGTTAATGCCAGAGCAGAAATGATAAAGGAAATGGCATTTTTATGCCTGCCGGTAGTGCTGGGATTGGGAGTAATGAAGTTTATGACAGCACCAGAGGGCGAACTGACCCTGCGCTGGGCAACTATGCTCCATAACCACCACTGGCTGATGGGAATATTAGGGAGTGTATATGGTTATTTGATCGGTGCTGTTACCGTCTGGGCAACCCGCATATTTGGCTCACTACTATTTAATAAAGAAGCGATGGGACTGGGCGATGTTCACCTTATGGGGGCAGTAGGTGCAGTGCTTGGCTGGCACATTCCGCTTATCGCCTTTTTCCTGGCGCCATTTGTCGGGCTGGGCTGGGCCTTAGTACGCCTGATAACCCGCCGACAACATGAAATACCCTATGGCCCTTTTCTGTCTGTGGCAACTGTTATCGTAATGCTTTATCACGACAAACTGGTCCAGACACTGATGAGCCATTTTATGGGTAAGTAAAATCTCAACCCATCCAGGTGATAAGCCGCCAGCACCGCAATGCCCCAGTAGTAATTACACCACGAACATAATTGATGGAACCGCCACAACCAATAACACAATTATGTTTGGTAACTTTTCACAGTCACATAAAGTAAGATTATCAGTTCCTAAGGTGGACGATTGAAAAAGGCAGCCGGGAAATTGGCTGTATTTCAAGGCATATTTTTCTTCTGCGATTTCCAGCCCGGCATTTCAGACAGACCATAATTATCTCCGGTGAATAATTTGGCAGCTTCGGCATCACCTTTCAGATGCCATTTGTACCAGGCTGTAGCAACTATAGCAAACTCGCCACCATGTTTTTGGGCAAAAGTTCCGCCATGTCCGACATTAAGGTTTGCAACAAAAGCGGGAACATGGTTAATTCGCTCAAAGTCATCCATGCCGTTATTATAGGCAATATCTTTTTCACCGCCTAAAACATACATTACCGGTGTATGTATGTTTTTCAGATCGCTTTTTACCATTTTCGGCATTCCCGGCATACCCGTTGCTATATCTGGCAATACACCACTATTGTAGATTACTATAGTTGACAAACGGGGATCTGCGGCGATTTCAAGCGTCTGAAGTCCACCACATGACATACCACTGGCAGCTATCTTATCCACAGCGATTTTACCAAAATATTCACTCGCTTCCTGGCTATTTTGAGCAATAGACCATGAAATGGCTTCTAGCAATTGCGATGAATTCGTTTTCTTGTTACCCCCTGCACTGGGCGGCATTACACCTGTAGCAATGACCAGAAAGCCGTGAGATGCAATCTCTGACAGAAAATTTACATGTTCCCAGGGTGAATTGGCACAAGCGCCATTAGCCCACACAATAACAGGCAGGGGATTGCTTTTACTGAAGCTGCCCAGATCTCTGGGTCTGAAAATAGTATGCCCGGCAATGGCTTTATCGCTCGTCATTATCGCCGGGAACGGACCGGTGCCGCCATCTTCTATAATAGAAAATTCAGCAACATTGCCAATAGTCTTTGGTGCAGATGGCTTAAGATATTTGTTAAGGAATTTTTCAATAGCCGGATCGGTAATATCAAGTCTTTCACCATAAGCAAGCCCATGACCAGCTTCGGGAACTTGCAGATATTCAATATCAGCACCAGCTATTTTCATTTTTTCAACGAAATAATCCGTTAGTACCGGCCTGACTATATTGTCATTGCCACCCTGGATCAGAAGCATAGGCGGGTTATCAGCCGAAATATGACCAATCGGCCACCAGCGTTCATTGGCCATGGGAATATTGCGCCCCAGCTCAGTAGGAGGTGAACCGGCAGCAACAACATTAACTCTGCTTGAAAAATCATCCCATCCGCCATCGCCTTCAAGTCCATCTTCTTTAGTTGTCATTGCCAGCATAAGAGCGAGATGAGCGCCAGCCGAATGACCATAAGCACCTATCCTCTCTGGGTCTATTCTATATTCTTGAGCATGTGCCCGAAGCCAGCGAACCGCACATTTACAGTCCTCTATACAAGCCGGAAATGGGGTTTCTCCGGTAAGTCTGTATCCGACACTAATAATTACATATCCCTTGCGGGCATAGTTTGTCATCATATTTTGATAGACATCAATCGATTTTGAACCTGATGCCCAACCTCCGCCATGAATAATAACCAGTGCCGGGCGTTGCTCGCTTCCCGAATCAACAGGCATAGCCATGTCCAGTTTCCAGGCTTTACTATTTCCCTCTCGATAGACAATATCCTTTTTGACCAGGATATCATAATCGGGTGATTTAGTGCTGGCTACTGAATACCCTGCTGAACAGACAGTAAGAATGGTTGATAATAGTAGTGACAAAAAGTTTTTTCTATTTAACATCATAATCTCCTTGATCATATTAATAAGTGTCCAGGCAGATCATCTCAGTGCTTTTCGCACCTTTGACTGTGCCCTATTTTCGCAAAGGCCAGAACAGTTCCTTGTGAATAAAGTTGCAATATATTTCTCACTTTTGAGCCTGACAAAACTGCGATAGTTTACTCTCAGTCATTTTCCGTCAATTGATCGCTTATGTGATAATGATCAAAATCAACAAAGCCGCCTGCTTGTTTTGTAGCATAGTTAAACAATCCAAAACGATATCCCATGAAATGAGGCATAGAATATATCATTTTAAGTTGAGAGCCAATCCGGTTCCAGTTTATACCATCTGTACTATAGTAAAAGTATGCTAAGTCGCTACGGTCTCTGAAATCGCAGCTTATCCTGAAATATGCAGTATCATTGGTTAAGGGAACGCTTTCAACCTCAGTAGCCTTATCGTCCTGAACACTTACCATAACGATTTTCTTTATGTCGTTTTCACGCCGGATGGCAACATATCCATACTTTTTTTGCAGGGCGATCAAGCCGGCACAGTCTCCGTCTTTCATATTGGCAACTTCAACTTTGATATCTGCTGAACATACCGGCCCGAAAGTGCGTTGTGTAAGCATATTTCTGGCATCTAAAACATTTTTGTCAACTCTGCTGGTAGTAATCCTCAAATATCCTTCTCTGGAATCAAGCGACCAGTGGGTATTTAACGGATTATGATTCCATTGCCAGGCCAGGGGCATAGATTTATCATTACTACGCGTGAAATCATCTGATGAAACAATGTTTGTATCGGCCAGAGATTTATTATTCACAGGAACATCAAGCTGGAGAGGTACTTTACCGTTAATACCATGAACCGGCCATCCTTCCTGCCATTGTACCGGAACCACAAATGGAGTTCTGCCAACCGAACCGTTGTCCTGGAATAATAAGGCATACCATTGACCTGAAGGTGAATCGATTAAACAACCCTGGGCAACCCCTTTGTCTTGCAGCACTACCCTGCCTTCATAAGGGCCGGTGATTTTATCGGCACGATGAACGATCTGTGTTCTCATACCACCTCTGGGCCAGGTAATATTCATGACATAGTATTTGCCGTTTATTTTGGCCATCTGAGAACCTTCTGCCTGCAGGCCGATCTCCGGACCGGCAACAGCACTTGCATTGGGTATAATGACCTGATCGATTCCACCTTTTTTAATTCCTGATAAATCCGAGGCAAGTTCTACTAAACGCAAATTGCCGGCACCATAAAGCATATATACGCGACCGTCGTCATCGAAAAATAAAGAGTGGTCGTGAAGAGCCGGCGAAAATGAGATCTCTTCCCATTGGCACTTTTCTATATCCTTAGTTTTATAAATATAAGTTTTGCCAGTCAAATGAGAAAATGTTGTTACATAGAATGTGTCATTATGATAACGAATGCTGCTTGCCCAGGAACCGCTACTGTAAGCATTGAGTCCCTTTTCCAGACTCATAGCATCATTATCGGTTAACCTGTCATAGGCATAGCCCAGTAATTCCCAGTTGATCAGATCTTTTGATCTCATTATAGGCAGGCCAGGATTCATATGCATTGTCGTACTGCTCATGTAGTAAGTGTCCCGGACTCGCACTGCAGCTACATCAGGAACATCAGCGCATATAACCGGGTTTTCGGCACCCAGACAATTAGATCCTGAATAGACCTGAAAATCAAATATAACCAGTAGTAATGCTAAAAGAATTTGATGTTTTTTCATAATTCACCTTTATCTGTTATGTTAACTAATAATGACTATTTGCATGACCGCTCACAGTTAACCTTCCTGTATGTAAACATTGTGAACGATTGCTATTTTCTAAGATTCGACATAATCGCCTTGCTGAGATCGATATATAGGGCGTGTTGCCCAATAGTAGGTCAGGCATCTTGCCTGACTATTTGTTGCAGTTGAAGTAAATATAACGATTATTAACCAGAACTA
>JAFGDI010000280.1 GCA_016932145.1 Sedimentisphaerales bacterium | reverse complement strand
ACAGTCAGTTCATTAATAGCTGGAAGAAGCTGGTATTTTCCGGCAAGAGCAAGATGCCCAAAGACTTTGCCACAGAAAAAGAGATGGTAGAGTATATAGCTAAGACTTCTGGTGCTATTGGTTATGTACATGTGAATACTTCCAAGGACGGCAGTATTATGACAGAGAAGGTAAAGGCAATAACAATTAAATAATGGGATATGGTGAGGAATAAAATTATGAATAAATATATAACAAAGATAGCAATGGTTTTGGCAGCCTTATTTATGGCTGTGCCTGTATTTGCTATAGAGCTGGACACAACGGAGATTGGTTTCCCTATCGAGAAGATCGAGATGCACGGCTTCTTTGCCCAGGGATATATGAAGAGTTCCAATAATAGCATTTTTGGTGAAAGCCATGATGGTACACTAGACCTGCGTGACTTTGGTGTTAACTTTTCGGGCTATCTGACAGAAGATATTCTTCTGGCAGTCCAGTTCATGGGTTATAGCCTTGGCGATCAGGGCGGCGATAAGATAAACCTGCACTATGGTATTTTTGATTACAACTATAGTGATCAACTCGGTTTCAGGGCTGGTCGCGTGCGTGTACCGCTTGGTCTGTATAATGAGACACGAGATATTGACATGCTTCGTACCAGCATTTTCCTGCCTCAGAGTATTTACCCTGAGACCAGTCGTGATTATTTTGCATCAACCGATGCGGTATCTCTTTATGGCGGATTTGATCTCGATGTGCTGGGTTTCCTGTCATATCAGACCCATATAGGTAAATTGATTAATGATGATGACCTAACCAGTGATCTGACCTATACTTTCAGGGGGTTGGGATTCTATGATATTCATTATGAAAATGGTAACAGTGCCGGAGCTCAGTTGTTATGGGACACACCACTTCAGGGGTTGCGTGCTGCCTGGAGCTGGCGTCGTATAGACAATACTGCTATAGGTACAGTTGAAGTGCCCGGCGTAGGTCCTTTGGAAATCCCGATAACAGTTACCAATCATTGTAATCAGGTCTGGTCAGTTGAATATCAGATAGACAAACTGACACTTTCTGCTGAGACCAGCAGGGTAACGATCGACGGTTTGCCTGATGCTACCGGTTGGTATGCCGGTGCGAATTATGAGATAACCGAAAAGTTTTCATTGGGCGGCAATTATAGTCGTTATGCTTATGATCGCGGTAATCTTTCAGGGACAAATCCTGACCTGATGAATGGTTTTCAGAATACGGTATCTTTATATGGCAAATATAATATCACACCAAGCTGGGTAGTAAAGGCCCAGGTGGATATGAACAGAGGAACGGCGTTAAACCAGAACTTCTCTCGTTCAGTAGGCGATGAACTGGAAAGTATGTTGTTTGCAGTTAAGACCAGTTGGTCGTTCTGATAATAGCTAAACAATGTAAGTATGGAAGCTGTGGGGTAAAATCTGCGGCTTTCATACTTATTTTTAGTAAGCCGTTAAAAAAGCAGTCTCTGATGGTTTTTCTGGCTTAAAGATAGTTTCAGAGTATAAGAACAAGCTGAGCCAGGGTCGGTTTGTTCATATACTCTGGTAAGTAGTAGAATAATTCAGCTTTGTCAGGGATGGCAGGGTCTGAACGGATAAGGTTGGGGCGAGAGCCCATAATTAATAGTTTGTGGTAAGGAGTTAAATAATGTATAGAACAATGATGAAAATGGCATTAGTTTTTGCTGGTTTGTGTCTGGCAGTGCCAGTGTCGGCTATAGAGCTGGACACAACGGAGATTGGCTTTCCGATCGAGAAGGTGCAGATGCACGGGTTCTTTTCGCAGGGATTTATGAAGAGTTCCAATAATGATGTATATGAAGGAAGTCGTGATGGTTCCTTTGATATGCGTGAGTACGGCGTGAATTTTAGTGGTAATCTCACTGATGAACTGTTGCTGGCTGCCCAGATAATGGGATATAGTTTAGGCGGGCAGGGCGGCGATGAGATATTTCTGCATTATGGTCTGGCAGATTATCGGGTGAATGATAATTTTGGTATAAGGGCCGGTCGTATGCGTATCCCGGCGGGTCTGTATAATGAGACTCGCGATATAGACATGGTGCGTAAGTCGGTGATTTTACCCCAGAATGTATATTCAGAGTATTATCGCGACTATTACTCAGCTCTTGATGGCGGTAGTATTTACGGCGGTTTTGATCTGGATGATCTGGGTTATCTGTCATATCAGGCTGGTATAGGTAAGCCGATAACTAATGAGAGCGAGACAGGAGACTTTCCCTATAACTTTGGTGCCTTTGGAAATGGTGTGGTTGAAGGGCTGCGTAAAATAAGCTATGCAGAAACTCATAGTGCTAATTTTCAGTTACTCTATGATACACCAGTAGATGGTCTGCGTGTAGGATATACCTGGCGTCGGCTTGACGCTGAATTTGCCGGTGAGGGTTGGGTGCCAGCCTTTGGTGTCTGGGTGCCAATGAGTTTAGATATGAAAAACTATGTTAATCAGATATATTCCATAGAGTATCAGGTAGGTCATTTGACCCTGGTAACCGAAGCGGTGGTTCGTACCTCTGATGGTACCAAGCAGAATCAGGGCTGGTATAGTGGTATAGATTATGACCTGACCGACAAACTAGGTGCAGGTATTTATTATGCCGAGTATGTTTCAACTGATGAATCGACAGATTATAAGAGGGCGGACCAGAAGACCATTTCGCTATTCAGTCGTTATAATATAACAGATAGCTGGCTGGTAAAGGGTCAGGTTGATTTTAATGATGGTAATGGCAATGCCCCCTGGCCGACCAAGAGATATGCCACAGACGGTGGAGACAGTGTATTGTTCTCGGTAAAGACTACCTGGTCGTTCTGAGATAGTGATAATTATAGGACATTAAACGCATTATGCAGGGGATTTACTCCGACATAATGCGTTTTTTTTTATGGACGGAATTAGAGACTTTTGCAGTTATAAGTTTAATGTACTGGCTCTACTTTGATATTGATACAAATGTCAGTAGTTGGTACAAGAGCTTAATTGTGAGAGAACTTGTACGGTTGTATTGCAAAATGCAAGTGTGATGCCAAAGATAACAGGTTTATTTCTGGTCGCAACTGGCAGTGAGGGAGTGTTTTTGTTTTGATGGCAGAATCTGGGCCTGTTTTTTTGACTTAATCTGTTTATAGCGTCCCAAGATATATCCGATGATAGAACGGGAGACTGTGTATGAAAATATATAGTCTGGGCGATATATTATTGGACTTTTCTCCTGATGCAGGCAAGGTCATTTGGGTCTGAAAAACTGAGGTCAGAATATGACAATGGAAAATATGGTACAACGCAGATCAGAGGCTATATATATAGTTGATGAAGAGGGGCGTATAATACACAGTTGCCGCAATTATGCTGATGGTGGCGTCAGTATGCTGCCGGAGCAGGGGAGTATTTGTTCGGTTATATGTCATAAGAGCCCCTGTGATAAGTGCATGGTTCAAAGAGCGTTAGCGAGCGGTGAATGTGAGGATCAGCAGCGAACTGCTGATGGCGGCATTGTGCATGTGCGTATCTGGCCAATAAGTGCCGAAATACTGGGTAAGAAATTCGCTATAGTATTCTGGCAGGATATATCCAGTCAGAAGAATATGGAGGCTCAGTTATATCACAGCCAGAAGCTCGAGGCTATTGGTGAGCTGGCAGCAGGAGTAGCCCATGAGATCAATAATCCGCTGGGCTTTATCTATGGTAATCTCAAGGTCATGCAGGAGTATGCCGAGGTATTCAAGAAGAGCATGGAGCTGATGAGGCAGTTGGGCCAGACAAGCCCTGATAAGGCTACTGGCCTGATAGAACAGTTAGCAGCTCTGGATCAAGCCGAAGACATAGAGACAATAGCCTCTGATATTGACAGTCTGCTGGCTGATAGCGTTTCTGGTGCAGCCCGTGTGACAGAGATAGTATCTAATCTGAAATCATTTGCCCGGCCTGATTCTAAAGAGAAGCGAGATTACAGTGTTAATGATGGCCTGGCCAGTACGCTCAAGATATTGAGTAATGAGTTGAAATATAAATGTACGGTAATAACAGATTTTGGTGATGTGCCAGATATAGAATGTTATCCAGGTGAGCTCAATCAGGTATTTGTTAATATTATAGTTAATGCCGCCCAGGCGATATCAGATCATGGCGAGATAAAGATACGGACCTGGGCTGAGCAGGATAATATTTATGTTGAAATAGCAGATAGTGGTTGCGGTATAAAGGATAGTGATCTGGGACATATCTTTGACCCGTTTTTCAGTACCAAGCCGGTAGGTAAGGGTACAGGGCTGGGTTTGTCGGTTTCTCATGGTATAGTGGAAAAGCATGGCGGCCGAATAGAAGTTAAAAGTGAGCTGGGAGTTGGTACGGTCTTTACTATAGTCTTGCCTGCCCAAAGACAAGTGACATATCAAAAATGAGGAAGTAATGTTTCAAGGGAAGATAAAAACAAAGATATGGCTGATATTAGGCTTACTGATGATCAGTATTGTGGTGAATCATGTTGCCAGTCATATCTTTGCGCATTATAATGCCCGAAGGATCGCAGCGGTGTCAAATAATCTTATTCCGCTGGCCAGAGCTGGTGATTCATGTCTGGCAGTATATCAGAAGCAGCTGAGTATGTATCAGGATGCGGTTGTTTTTGGTGATAGGAGCATATTAGAGCAGGCGGGTAAGTTGCGTACGGAAATAGGCCGTCGGTTTGAACAAATGCTGGCCGATACATATCTTACGCCCGAGGCCAAGCAGAATATAGCCCGGGTCTATGACGATTATTCCCAGTTTGCCATTGCAGCTGAGTATGTATATGGTATGCTGGCAAGTAGTGACCCCGACAAGGTGCTTGAGGCTCAGCGTCTGACGCCGGAGCTGAGCGATAATAGTGATAAATTGCTCAAACGCATTACGGTTATGTCTGAGCATCTCAGCAGTTTACTTCACAAAGAACTGGGCAGTGTAGTGAATAGTACCCGTCAGGTTAATATGGTTCTAATAGCAGTTTCCCTGCTGGTGATTATTTTTGTGCTGTTGATAAATGTCTTTATTGTCAAGGTGTCGATTATCAGGCCAGTGTCCGATGTCTATGCCCAGCTTGATAAAGTGCAAAAGACTCGTGAGATAGAAAGTAAGTTATATCAGCGTAATCGTCTGGAATCGCTGGGCGAACTAGCCGGCGGCGTGGCCAGTGAGATAGGTGAGCCCCTGACTAAGATACAGAAAGGGCTGGCCCTCTTGAATGAATATTCTGAGGTTGTTAACCAGGTCGTTAAGTTGTCAGATGAGATAGCCCAGGCCCAGCCAGAGCATATACCGGAACTTACGGGCAAATTACGCATGTTGCAAGAGCGTACAGGCTTTGCCGACGCAATTGAAAATGCCGAAGAGATAATAAGTGAATGCACCGAATCGGTAGTAAAAGCTAATGGCATAATAACGGATATGCAGGCGTTTGTCAGTCTGGGAGATGGTGAGCCGGTTCTCTATAATGTGGTTGATGGTGTAAAGTCAGTTTTGCAGATCATGCAGCGAGAGATAAGCAGTAAGTGTACGGTTCATGAAGATTACGAGGTTGTCTCTGATATAGTCTGCTATCCAGGTGAGGTAAACCAGGTCTTAATGAATGTATTGCATAATGCGGTACATGCAGTTGAGGTTGGCGGTCTGGTCGAGATTGCAGTCTGGGAAAAAAGTGGTATAATCAATGTCCTGATCCAGGATAATGGCTGTGGTATGAGTGCGGAAGAGTTGGCTCATATATTTGATCCGTTCTATTCTGTGAATAGTTCAGAGCGTTGGCGTGGTCTGGGCCTGCCAGTGGCACAGAGTATAATACGCAGTATGAACGGACAGATACAGGTAGATAGTCAGTTAGGTAAAGGTACGGTATTTACCATAAAGCTGCCGGTAGTTTCCCGGCTGAAATCAGGAATTCCAGCGGAAGTGTCGCAAGGTGAATAGAATGTCCCGAGAAGAAAAAGAGCTGAGAAAAGTACTCTTTGTCGATGATGAGCGTTCCATATTATCGACCTTGCAGCGTACACTCCGTCGTGAGCCTTATGAGGTTATGACCTGCGATAATGCTCTGGGTGCTCTGGAGCTGGTGAAAGAAAATGAGATTAATGTGGTAATAGCCGACCAGCGTATGCCGGACATGCCAGGAACCGAATTTCTGCAAAAAGTGCGAGAAATAAGCCCTGATACTGTCCGTGCGATAATATCGGGTTATGCCAATGCCGATATGATAGTTGATTCTATCAATCAGGGAGAGGTATATCGTTTTATACCCAAGCCCTGGGAAGTTTCCGATCTGAAAGATGCGGTAAATCAATGCCTGCGTCATAGTGAGGTGCTGCTTGACAATCGGAACCTTATAAGAAAAGCTCATGCCCGAACAGTAGAGCTCAAGAGTCAGAAAGACTTACTGGAAAATAAGGTAGAGCAGCGAAATATAATCCTGGAATACACTCAGGAGATGCTGGAGTATATGCCGGTGTCAATGTTAGGTGTTAATATGAAAGGTGAGATTTTGCTGTGTAATGAGCATGCCCGCACCTCAATGGAAGAACTGGTGGATTTTGAGCCAGGCAGTCATCTGGAAAAAGTGTTTGGAGTTGAAGTTTCTCGCCTGGCAGCGGAATCGCGAGATATGCGTTTGCGTGCAAGTCGAAGATTTAATTTGCGGCGAGGTCAGTATGAATTTGAGTTCATACCCTTAATGCGTAGTCGGATAAATGGACAATTAATAGTGATAAGATATACAGGTCAGGTAGCATAATATGTGGGAGAGTAAATGATGGAACGAAAGGTATTGATAGTTGACGATGAGTTAAGCGTACTCAAGGCATTGGAGCGTGCCTTGCGTAAGGAGGGTTATGGCTTATTGACAGCCGAAAGCGGTGAGCATGCCCTGGATTTGCTCTCTGGTTATAAGGTAGCAGTGATCCTATCTGATATTAATATGCCCGGCATGAACGGCATAGAGTTTCTTTCTCGTGCCCAGCATTTATCTCCTGATTCTATCAAGATGGTATTGTCTGGCTATGCTGATATCGACCTGGTAATGGACGCGATCAATCATGGTCATGTCTGGCGATATCTGACCAAGCCCTGGCAGCCGGAAGATGTACGCGTAGCGATCGATAACGCTATGGGTCTGTATGATGTGCGGGCTGAGCGTGAAAGCCTGCTGACAGCATTAGAGATCAAAAATCAGCAGCTAGTCAAATGGAGTAATAAGCTCGAAGATATGGTAGATCGCCGCACAGAGCATATACAAAATGAACTTATGCTTATGACCTGTCTTATGGAAGGCTGCGACCTGGAGAGCTTTTGCGGTCAGGTTATGCCCTTATATGAAGAGCTGTTTGGTACGGCCGATGTCAGTCTCTTCTCGGCTGCTGAAGGAACCTGTTATAATCGCTTTGGCACTGTCAGTATGGATGTCTGTCAGTGTGCTGACATGGTAGCTCAGGTGCAGCAAGACAAGCAGCTAATAGTGGATAACAATCAGATATTAATACCGGTTCTGAATAATGATCTGGTGCTGGGTGCTTTGTGCGTAAGGAATAATACGGTGTCGTTGGAAGATGTTGGACAGGATTATGAATCGTATATGGCGATAACATCGATAGCTATGCTGCATAATGTAATGAAAGTTAATACCCCGGCAATGATCAGTAATATAGAGAAGGTACTACAGGAAATAGAATGAGTTCGGCAACGAGTATAAATGTGGTTGTTTCGGCTGATGGCAGTAAGGCGGTTTTGCCCTTACTCGCAGCAGAAAATGCCGGTGGTGTATCAACCGATATGGACCTGGTATTGGCGGCGCTGCGCGTTGACAATGTCGTTGCCCATATTGATAAAGATGCCATTGCCTCGGCTATCGAGCGAGCCACTGTGACTCAGCAGGCGGTAACTGATGTTGTCGCGGCCATTGCCCGCCTGGAACATGAGTTCCGGTTCTTTAACTATGAAAATGGCATTGATACCCGTAAGTTGACCGAAGAGATAAAAAATGCCCGTATGGTTTACAGGCTGCTCTCAGGTGACCCGGAGGCCGAGCCGACCCCGGCCTGCTGGTGTGAGACGGGCAAGTTGCTCTATGAAGTATTACATGCAGATGCAGAAAATATATTTGGCCAGCGAATAACCAAAAAAGCTCTGCCTTTCGGTCTGGGTGTCGGTAAGAATGTAGTAAATGATAAGACCCCGACCGGCTTTCGTTATATATCTGATTCGCCAGGCTTTTTAACCTTAGATGACAGTGATATAATGCATCTGGTGTCACCTTTTGTCGTATCAGAAGATAAGATGCTTATTTGGTTGCGGCTGGTGCCTCTTAAAGATAAAGCTATGGTCGATGCGGTAGCGAAAGAGGTCAGTCGTTTATATGCTCTGGTCGTATTGCCTCAATGTCAGGAGATGTCGCTGGAAGAGGTATTGGCCCGTACGCAAGAGTTTTATAATAGCGACGAGGATTTTCTGGAGCTGGTCGTGGCGCGGGGCAGAGATGTTGTGCCGGGCGAACCAGGTCGAATCGAATATCTGGTCAATCTTAATGGCCGTCCGTTAGATATCGATGCTCAGCAGGTTGACTATGGTGATTATACCCGCTATTGCATGGTGCAGCAGGGGCAGGGGCTGGTAGAGATCATTCGCCCCGTACAAGGTGAAGCCGGCGTTGATGTTGTTGGCAATGTTATCGAATGCGAAGTGTTGGAAGAGCCGGTAATGGAGGTTGCCGAATGCGTTGATGTTGATGAGTCTGGCGGTAGGAAATTGTTGCGGTCAACTATGGACGGCTGCGTCTTTTTTGAAAAGAACTCTGTGCGGGTAACTGATACGGTTATTATCTCGGGTAATGTCGGTCCGGAAACCGGCAGTATTAAAAAAGGAGCCAGTTCGGTTGTCGTCAAAGGTAATATACTCAGCGGCTATGCAGTTGAATCTGAAAATTCAGTTATCATTGAGGGCAGTGTGGAAAATGGCGGTCGGGTGAACTGCCGGCAACTGGTAGTACATAAAGGGGTGTTTGGTAAAAAGAGCAATGTTTATGTCACTGGTAATGCCGAGATCGGCTATATTCATGGCGCGGTTGTGCGGGTACTGGGTAATTTGATGGTATATCGCTATGTTATGGAATCAGAGGTGACCTGCCGGGGGCAGCTTATTGTGCAGGGGCAGGGGGCCAGCGGTAAAGAACGAGGAGCGGTTATTGGTGGTAATATAAGCGTATTGGGTTCGGTCTTCCTTCATTCAGTGGGCAGCGGTTCAGAGCCGACCAGGGTTTGCTGTGGTGTCGATGCTTATCTCTATAATAAGCTGCTTGTCTGCCGCAATATTATTTCTGGCCTGAATACCGAGGTCGTGCGTATGCAGCGGTCGGTAGGCTTTGACCTGAGCAGCCCTGATGCCGTTAAGCGACTTAAGAATATGTCAGTTGAGCAAAGGGAAGTTATAACCAGTAAACTTGCCCAGATCAAGAAGATGCTCGTGCAGATAGACCAATATCAGCAGCAGATAAAGAAGGTAGAAGATAAGGCTTTGGCTCATAATATGGCTAATCTGCGTTTGCAGGTTGAACGACATGTTATTCCGCGTACTACTCTGGCTATCGGTCTGGCTGAAATTGATATAACTACCCGCTTCAGTGGCATCTCTGCCAGATTAAAGGAAAACGAAGTAGTTATCGACCCACTTTGACACACAGGCCCATAAACTACTCTAAAACAGATAACACCAAACCCTTGCCTTACCCTCATAAAGACAATAAAAGGGTGTATTCTGGGTGTATATATTAAAAATAACTAATATATAAGTCGTTGTAAGTAAATGCTTTAAGTAAAAAGGTGCCAGGCACCGTTTTTTTGTCCCTGATTGGTATGCAAAGTAGTGTAGGGTGGATTTATTGTTATTGAATGAATTGAATCACAACCGAGACGGTTGTGCTACCTGGCAAGCCATCACGAGCTGGTGTGAACGGTTACAATTTGCTTTATTTCGGGGCTGAGGCCAGTATGTTCCAGGTCATTATTGCTATGCCGGAGATGAGTATGAGCAAGCCTTCGATGCGTCCTATTCTGCGGTGTGTCCACATGCAAAATACTACCAGAGCGGTAAGTGGTACGAGCAGGCCGGCGGTAATATAGGCTGCTTTATCTACAGCCATGGGGCTGATCATTACGGCAACACCCAGCACGCCCAGAGTGTTGAAGAGATTACTGCCGATAAGATTTCCTATCGATATGCCGTGATTTTTCTTTATGACCGCAGCGATTGATACCACCATTTCCGGCATTGAAGTCCCGGCGGCAACAACGGTCATGCCAATTACCCACTCGCTCATGCCAAAATAGCGGGCCAGTTCAACAGCACCAAAGACCAGGGCGTTTCCGCCGGCCACTATGGTTATTAAGGCAAATACCAGCAAGAACCAATCGCTTGTTCGGGCAGGCTTTTGCGGTATCTCATCATCTTCTACCAGAGTAGTGTCTTTTTTGACTATAAGCCAGGAGAGATAACCCAGCAGGGTGGCAAACAATACAATGCCTTCTACCCGGGTCAGGCTCAGGTCGCGGAGCATGAAGGCTGACACCGCAGTAATGGCCAGCAAGATCAGGCCGTCTCGTTTTATGAGCGTGGGGCTTACCGCCAGCGGCGACAATAAGGCACAGCAGCCCAGAATGAAGCCTATATTGAATATGTTAGAGCCCACGACATTGGCAACAGAGACATTATCACTGCCGGAGATGGCACCGGCTATGGTAACGGCAAATTCAGGGGCTGAGGTACCAAAGGCTACTATGGTCAGACCGATCACCAGGTCGGATATGCCGTATTTGCGGGCCAGACGGGCGGCCGAATCTACCAGCCAGTTGGCCCCCTGACCCAGGGCGATGCAACTTACCAGTATGATAGAAAAATACAAAAATAACTGTTCCATTTTATTCTCTCTGGCTCTGCGGCCGCTCAGATATTATCTTCAATAGTCATAAGCCCGGCATAAGCTTATGCCTGACATTATAATGCCATTATACAGCCATTCGGGAAAAAATAAATAAAGAAGTTATAACGCTTTAGCACAGTGGTTTTACGGGGGGGAGTTGAAACTGTTCTTAGTGCCGTTT
>JAFGDI010000279.1 GCA_016932145.1 Sedimentisphaerales bacterium | reverse complement strand
GGAAAATGAGATAAAAGATATAAGATTGTCATCGGACATACTCAATGAACTTGGGCTTACCGAAAAATGGGTTATATATTCTCTTGGTGGTGGTAAGGCTCATATAAATAATATCGAAAAGTCAGGTAATAACCTGCTGATTTTTAATAGCGACAGTGCCCTGTTTTGTATAAATCTTACTACCGGTGGTGTGAAATGGGAAAAACGCCTGCCCCAGCGATATGGCAGTCTGGCTCAGATAAGTTTTTATCAGGATCGCGTTCTGATGGCTCTGAGTAATCATGTATTTGAATTTGCCGTTGACTCTGGTATTGAAACTAATCACTGGGAATTGCCCTTTATGCCAACTACTTCGGTTGCCCGTGATGAAGATATGCTCTTTGTCGGAGCTACAGATGACCGCTTTTATTGTCTGAAGCTCCCTATGTTGACCCAGGTATGGAAGAGCCGTCATTCTCAGCAGCCTAACGGTAAGGTCTGGCTTGACACCCGTATTGCTGATGAGGGCAAGGTTGGCAATGTTTATTATACCTGCGATAATGGCTCTATGTATGCCGCATTATACGATCAACGCAAGTTGCTCTGGACGGTGGCTACTACCGGCGATATTGCCGGCTCTGTTTTTGACAATGGCCAGTGTTTTATGGCATCTACCGATACTGCTTTGTATTGTCTCAATGCCGATAATGGTGGTATATTCTGGAAGTATTTATCCGGTGGTAAATTATTTGAGCTGCCGGTGGTTACCAGCCAAAATGTGTATCAGGCTGTCCAGAACAGGTCGCTGGTTTGTCTCGAACGATATCCACAGGGACAGAAGCCACAGAATGGTGTTGAAAGACTTACTCCTGTGGTTCGCTGGGAGCTTAGTGGTGGTACAAAGTTTATCTGTGAAGCCGGAGAGCGGGTCTTCACTGCCAATAATTCCGGTCAGATGGTAGTTATGAATAATCGTACCGGGCAGCAGGAGGTTGCTGTTTATCTGCCAGGCATTGATGTTTTCTTTGCTAATACCCAGGATGATATGCTGATTCTGGCAGAAAAAACCGGGAATATTATGGTGTTGCAGCCATCAAGATAATTGTCCTTATAAGCTCTGTGGATACCATTCACAGGGCTTTTTTAGTTAACAGTGGGGGTATGTTATAGTTCCGTATGTTGCTGAATGCCTGACCGTAAGGACAGCAATGGCTATTTCCCACAAGTTTCAAGTTTTTATTGCACTTAGTTTCAGGAGTATTATTTATGTCATCAGTTAAAAGAGCACTGATCTCTGTTTCAGACAAAACCGGCGTTGTAGAGTTCGCCAGGCAATTGGCAGATATGGGCGTTGAAATTATCAGCACCGGCGGCACCGCCAAAGCCCTCAAGGATGCCTCGATCAGTGTTATCGCTATCGATGATGTTACCGGCTTCCCGGAAATGATGAATGGCCGGGTTAAGACGCTTCACCCAAAGATACATGGCGGGTTACTGGCCCTCAGGGATAATGCAGAGCATGTTAAGGCTATGACCGATAATGATATTAAGCCTATCGATCTGGTCTGCGTTAATCTTTATCCCTTTGAGCAGACTGTAGCAAAGCCGGATTGCTCTTTTGATGATGCCATTGAAAATATCGATATTGGCGGCCCCAGTATGGTACGCTCAGCAGCCAAGAACTATAAGTTCGTTGCTATTGTAACTTCTCCTGATCAATATAATAAAGTTATTGATGAGATTAAGGCTAATAATGGGGCTGTAACCGAATCAACCAAAAAAGAGCTCGGACGCAAGGCTTTTTCTCTCACAGCTTCTTATGATTCTGCTATCAGTAACTGGCTGGCAGGGCAGGCAGATGATCGTTATCCGGAGAAAAAGACTATTTCTATGGTACGAAGCACCTCTCTGCGCTATGGTGAGAACCCCCATCAGAATGCTGCTTTCTATCGTCTGGCTCGTAACAGTGGTGAGCCTTGTGTGGCAAATGCTACCCAGCTACCAGGCGGTAAGCAGATCAGCTTCAATAATCTTATGGATACTAATGCTGCTTTTGAGCTGGTTAAAGAATTTGACAAGCCAGCAGCCGTTATTGTCAAGCATATGAACCCCTGCGGTTGTGCTATCGATGATGATATTGTAGAGGCCTATCGTAAGGCTTATATCTCTGATGTTACCAGTGCCTTTGGTGGTTTACTGGCCTTTAATCGACCTGTAACTGCCGAGCTGGCTGATGCTATCTGTGAATGTTACGGCCGTTGGGGTAAGCCTTTGGGCGCCGCTGGTTTCTTTGCTGAAGTTATTATTGCTCCTGCTTTTGACCCTGAGGCCGTTGAGATCATTCGTACCCGCAAACGCTGGGGCCAGGAAGATGTCAGATTGCTGGCGACAGGCCCGATCAGTCGCGAGGCTATCGATGCCAACGAATATGATGTTCGTTGCATAGCCGGCGGTATTCTGCTTCAGGATCGTGACCTGATCGGCTGGGAGGCAGATCAGATCAAGTGTATGACCAAGCGCCAGCCGACGGCCCAGGAACTTTCAGATATGCAACTGGCCTGGGTAGTTGCCAAGCATGTTAAGAGTAATACAATCGTGCTGGCTAAAGACAATGCCGCAGTTGGTGTTGGTGCCGGACAGATGAACCGTGTTGACTCTGGTATGCTCGCTATCCGTCAGGCAGGCGATAAGGCCGCTGGTGCTGCTATGGCCTCTGATGCATTTTTCCCCTTCCCTGATAATGTTACCCAGGCTGCTAAAGCCGGTATTAAGGCTATTGTTCAGCCGGGCGGGTCTAAAAATGACCAGATGAGTATTGATGAATGTGATAAGTATGATATCGCTATGGTATTTACCGGCAAAAGGCATTTTAAGCATTAATATTTGCACTGCTCAGACAGAATGATTCTTGTTTGAATAATTGAATAATAACTGGCGAGGTTCAGAGTGTGGCTTTTGTCTTAAGACAAAGAAAGCCGGTACTCTGAACCTTTTGCCCTTATTCTTTGAGCTGGCTCGGGGCAGGGCTGGTTCAATATTTTATGGAGTTTCGTATGGCTAATGATAATGATATGCTCAATGGCAAAAATAAGCCGACGATAAATCCGGAAACAATCAAAAACTTTTCCGTTAGTCGGTTATGGCTTACAGATGGCGCTGTATTATACAATGACAGGGGGGCCAGTCTGCTGAGTTGGCTCTTCAATCTGGTTATCTATTTCGTCCTTTGCGGTGTGCATAACCGTATTGCTACAGGGCAGTTCTGGCTGGTTGGCGTTAATGCTAAGATCAATTACATTATCCCATCGCTTTTACAGCCAATTAACATATTTGAGTTCCCCTCATATATTATCCTCTATGCCCTGTTTACCGCTTTACTCGTGGCTACTCCGATACTTATTTCCCTCTTGTATAATCTCTTTTATGCCATACCTTTTATTTTACTCAACTTGCTGCTTTGTCATGAACTGCCACAGGCTTTGAGCTTGTTCTTTGCCTGTCTGGCCGTAAGTTTCGACCCGCTGCGATTTAAGTCCAAATTCGTCTCTGCGGTTCTGTGCCTGGCTCCTGTGGTACTTTATTGGGCGGTGTTTGCCGGGCCTAACCCCTGGCAGGACAGTGATGCACTTCGCTGGGCGATTGCTTACAGTCCGATAGCCTTTACCTATCTCAATTGTGTTTTGTTCTTTGCTATAGTCCTGCTCTTTGGACATATAATTCGTTATAAACCTTTTACCGTTGCTCCTTTCTTGTTCCTGGCCGCCAGTATTACTATCTGGCAATTTTATGCCAAGATCGGTACTAATGAACGAGACTTCAGGGCTGAGGTAGTTTCATTCAGCCCCAAAAATATGCCCGATTTTCAAGATAGAAGTATTATACCTCTGATTGAAAAGGAAAGGGCGGCCATTAAAATGGAGCAGCCTTACCTCAGTCAGGAAGCCATCGACAGTAAAATACAATTCCGCTGGCGCTGGGCGTTCTCTCTGGAGCCGACGAGTGTTTCCACTACCGATTCTGAGGCTTCACGCACTCGCATTGCTATTTCGACTGCGAGAATGAGGGCTATTGACTCATTTAAGGGCTTTATCAAGGACCATCCTGACAGTAAACGCATTGTTGATGTCTTGTATTATCGTGCCCTTACCGTTGACATGAGAGTTGACCAGCGTGCCTTGAGAAATGAAAACTCTATCCGCTTTATTTATACTTTCCCTTCAACTGAATCTGAGCTTATCTGGCGAATGATACAGGACAAATTCCCTGATTCTGTCTTTGCTGTTGAAGCAAGGCTCAGACTGGCTCGCCTTTTGGCGGGACAGGCTCCGGCTAATAGTACTGGCAGTTATAATTTCGATCAGACTATTTTGTTTCTTCAGGATAATCTAAAGCAATGTGATAAGTGTATTGCTGATATGGAAGCAAAACAGAGCCGGCAGGAGTTTTGGAGCGGTATGTTCGCCGGCATTTTTATAAGTCCTGAGCCTACTATTACTCTGACTCAGGCCCGAGAGCTGAAATGGCGTATTGAGGATCTTATTTCGCTTATCAGTCTGGAAAACAGGGCTGGCAATCTTAAACACGAAAGTCGGCTGGCCAAGTTTATTATGCTTGACCCAAGTCATATCAGCTATGAAGATAAGCTCAAGGAACTCTTACTTGACAGTCCCAGGCCTGACCCGCTCCAGGATAATATTGAGTTGGAGTTGGCCAGTCTTATGGTAAATCTCGACCAGAAAGAAGTTGAGC